>JBJSWS010000064.1:0-3866 GCA_046085985.1 Actinomycetales bacterium | reverse complement strand
CAGATGATGAATTGGTGCGTTGCGAGGAATGTCGAAGAATTTTGATTAGAGTTAAGTAGTGGCTCGAAGCTTAACTTTATTTGCCGATGGTGGATCACGTGGCAATCCTGGCGAAGCTGCCTTTGGCGCCGTTGTATTAGAAGAGTCAAAGGTTTTGATCGAACTCTCAGATCGACTTGGCGTTACAACAAATAACGTAGCCGAATACAGCGGATTGATTGCTGGCCTTAAGGCGATTCACGAATTGGACTCAACTGCGCATGTAATGGTCAAGATGGAGTCAAAATTAATAGTCGAACAGATGAGCGGCAATTGGAAGATCAAAAATCCCGAGATGAAAAGATTGGCGCTTGCGGCACGCAGCGCTCATCCAATGCACTTAGTTCGTTACGAGTGGATTCCAAGAGATCTAAATACTCATGCCGATCGACTTGTTAATGAAGCGCTAGATGGAATTATTCCAAACACCGATGGTCCATTAAGACGTAATTATTTGACCGAGCGCCTAATCTCATCGGAAATTCCAACGATGATTTATTTAGTAAGACATGGCGAAACTCCGCTTACTCCAATGCGTAAGTTTTCCGGTGTTGGACCGCTAAATCCAGAACTAACGGAGAAGGGAAGGCGCGAAGCAGAATTAGTTGCAGCCGAAATCAAGAAAATTTCACCAGATGCTCTTATTTCATCACCTCTTCGCAGAACTAAAGAGACTGCAGAGATAATCAGAAAAGCAACTGGATTAGAGATTGAATTTGATGAGATCTGGCGCGAATGTGATTTCGGAGTTTGGGATGGAATGTCAATCGCTGAAGTAAAAGAGGAATATCCAGAAGATTATGCGATGTGGGTTTCGACTTCTTCATTCGCTCCACCGGGTGGAGAATCGTATGAGTCTGCGATGGCAAGATCAGTTCAAGGTTTACTTTCGATAGCTGCTGATTATCCGCAGAAGAAAGTCTGCGTAGTTACACATAACGGAATGATTAAAACCGCCCTTGCCGCTGCTATAAAAGCAGAGCCAAGCACCATTTTTAATTTGGATGTTTCACCAGCAAGTATTTCTTCAATATCAATCTGGGAATCAGATGGTTTAATGGCGATTCGTTCCACAAATGAACGTGGCCATTTACGTTAATTTCCAGCGCTTACAGTTGACATATTGAAATCAGAAATGGTCAGCGCTGGCATATGCAGATGGGTTGCGTACTCGGCCCATTCTCTAGGTTGCGTCCACTCACTTGAACTTGCTGACTTGATCCTAGAAAGAGCGCTTACTGGCGAATCATTCCAACGGAAATTATTGGTTGCGCCTTGCACTTCACCATTCTTTACATAGTAAACGCCATCCCTGGTAAGTCCGGTTAGTAATAGTGAATTTGGATCGACCATACGTATGTACCAGAGAGTCGTTAGCAGTAATCCATCATCCATCTTTTCAATCTGATTGGTTAGATCTCCGTTTGCTCCAGGAATTTCCATAAAAAAGTTATCGCCAATTGGAGTAAAGGGAAGTGAGGTCAATTGTGCCGATGCCCTGGTTTGAATCAGATTTTGCAGGACACCATCCTTTAGCCAATCTACTCGCGATGTTAATTGCCCATTATCAAAAATTGAACCAAGCGAACTAGAAACTGAATGAGTAACAAAGGGGGAGCCAGGTAATAATTTACTTGCAGGATCGCTATATAAATTTACTGGAAGATTTGAAAGTTTTTCTCCGACGCGAGTTCCGCCGCCTTTCTTAGAGAAGACGCTCTGACCTTCCCAAGTATCTCTAGCTCCAGAAACCCAGATCATGTAGGTGTAAAGATCTGCAACGGCGCCGGCCGGAAGAATTGCATCATATTTTCCAGCGGCTAAATCAATCTTTCGTGTCTGCCAATTTAGGCGCTCTTTTATTGCCTTCTCAATCTTTTCAATCGAGACATCTTTGAAGTCGTGGGTTTCTACACCTTCCCAAGTTGATCGAGAGCGCTCGTGCGACTTACCAGTCATTTCAACTCGACCAATTGGTGAATCGTTGCGCAATCGCAATCCTCCCTTAGAGCCAACCCAGGTAGTTAGATTTGTATGTTCTGCATAACCAAATAATTCAATATTCTCTTTGACAGAGCGCTTCAACATTTCGCCAAGATCAGGAGCAAATTTCGAAAAAACATCTGGACCTGTTGGATTATGAGAATCGCTCCATTTACCAATAGCTAAATCTTTTGCCAGCGGCGCATAATCATCAGCCGGACCAGCAGCTTTGGCGGCAGATATTGCTTCTGCTAAAAGGGTATCAATTTCAGATTCGGCAACATTTGTCCGTGTGACTCCACCGGTTGACATAACTGCGCCAGTTGAAACAAATGCCAGGACGGTGACATTACGTTCTTGAATTACGCCATTTGTAGTTAAAGTGCTATTTGCCCAACGAAGATTTGCTTGCGATTTCTCTTTAACAATGACAATACATTCATCACAATTTGCTCTTTGCAGAATCTTTTCAATCAGATCTTGTGCCGCGATCATTTTCCAGCCTCTGCAACGGTATTAAGAATGTTAACTTTTTCAAAGATTGCAGCTGGTGCGCCATGACTTACTGCAGCTACTTGTCCAGGCTGCGCCTTTCCACAGTTGAAGGCTCCACCAAGGACATAAGTTGATGGACCGCCTACTACTTTCATTGATCCCCAGAAATCTGTCGTTGTTGCTTGATACGCAAGGTCCTTTACTTGACCAACAATTTTTCCATTCTTGATTCTGTGAAATTGCTGTCCAGTAAATTGAAAGTTATAACGTTGCATATCAATAGACCACGACTTATCGCCAAGAATATAAATTCCATCTTCAATAGAAGAAATCATCGCATCAAGTTCTGGTCCAGCTGGATTAGGTTGCAGTGAAACATTTGGCATTCGCTGAATCGGAACATGCGCTGGTGAATCAGCAAAGGCACAACCATTGCTGCGATCTTGATTCACTCTGGCGGCGATCCTTCGATCAAGTTGATAACCAACAAGCACGCCATTTTTAACCAAATCCCATTGCTGAGCTGCGACACCTTCATCATCCCAACCAACTGTGCTCAATCCATGTTCGGTGACTCGATCACCAGTTACATTCATTAGTTCAGTTCCGTATTTGAGTTTTCCTAACTTATCTGGCGTAGCAAACGAGGTTCCAGCGTAATTTGCTTCATAACCGATAGCGCGATCAAGTTCGGTTGCATGTCCAATCGATTCGTGAATCGTCAGCCAGAGATTTGAAGGATGAATCAAAAGATCGTATTTGCCTGGGGTAACTGAAGGTGACTTTACTTTCTCCTCCAATATACCTGGAAGTTTTGAAACTTCCTCATCCCAGTTCCAGTTTCGGTTATCCATCCACTCCCAGCCGTATCCGGCAGGTTGCGCCAGAGTTCTCATCGATTCAAAACCGGCGTCGCTAATAGATATCGCCTCAATCTGAGTCTGCATCCGAACCCGCTGTTGCGTTGTGCTGGTGCCATATGAATCGGCGTAATACTTCTGTTCTTTCACATACATCGTGTGCGCATTTGTATGGTTAACAGATTTTGCAGAAAGTAGTTTCAGACTTAACTCTTCAATTCGACCTTTTCGTTCAGACTCTGAAACGGAAAAAGGGTCAACTTCGTAGGTAGATACCCATTGTTGGTTCTTGTAAACAGGTTCGCTCGTCAACGTAACAAATTCTGTTGAAAGAGGTTTGGAAATTTTTGCCATTGCAACTGCTTTTTCAGCTAGTTGGGTTGCGACATCTTTTGCTAATTCCGGAGATGAGGCAAAACCCCAAGCGCCATCGACAATTACTCGAACGCCAATTCCAAGATTTGATTCATCACTTTGAGTTTCAGGTTT
>JBJSWS010000063.1:0-6000 GCA_046085985.1 Actinomycetales bacterium | reverse complement strand
CGAGATAGCGAATGGATGGGACGTATCCATAGATTCCTTTGCCTAAAAGTCGGAGTAATTCTCGCTTCGATGACACCTCAGGAGAGACGCGAACAATATGGTGCCGATATCACTTACGGCACAAATAATGAATTTGGTTTTGATTACCTCCGTGACAATATGGCTTGGTCGCTAGGTGATTGTGTCCAGCGCGGCCACAATTTTGCAATCGTTGACGAAGTTGACTCGATCTTGATTGATGAAGCACGAACTCCATTAATTATTAGTGGCCCTGCTGATAAAGCAACTAAGTGGTACGTCGAGTTTGCAAATATTGCAAATAAATTGGTTCGTGGCGAACATTATGAAGTAGATGAGAAGAAAAAGACAACCGGAATTCTTGATGCCGGAGTCGCCAAAGTAGAAGAACTTCTAAAGATAGAAAACCTCTATGAATCAGTAAATACTCCCTTAATTGGTTACTTAAACAATGCATTAAAAGCTAAAGAAATATTTAAGCGAGATCGCGACTACGTAATAATGAGTGGCGAATTACTAATTGTTGACGAACATACAGGACGAGTTCTTTCTGGACGTCGTTACAGTGAAGGTCTACATCAGGCTCTCGAGGCAAAAGAGCGCGTTGAAATTCGTGATGAGAATCAGACTTTAGCCACCATAACCTTGCAGAACTATTTCCGCATGTATGACAAATTGTCAGGTATGACGGGTACGGCAATGACTGAGGCATCAGAATTTATGCAAATTTACAAATTGGGAGTAATTCCAATCCCAACTAACAAGCCGATGTCACGCGTAGATCAATCAGATCTTGTTTATAAGACGGAAGCAGCGAAATATGAAGCAGTAGCAAATGACATCACTGACCGTCATCGCAAAGGCCAACCAGTGCTTGTCGGCACAGTAAGCGTTGAGAAATCTGAGTATTTATCGCAGGTACTTAAGAAACGCGGAGTGCCACACGAAGTACTTAATGCAAAACAACATGAACGGGAAGCAGCCATTATTGCTCGTGCTGGAATTATTGGCGCCGTAACTGTTGCAACCAATATGGCCGGTCGCGGTACCGACATCATGTTGGGTGGAAACCCAGAATTCATGGCAGATTTTGAATTGCAGCGTAAGGGAATCTCTCCAGTAGATAACGCTGAAGAGTACGAACGTATGTGGCCAACAGAATTAGCGAATCAGAAATCTGCAGTCAAGGAAGAGCATGAAAAAGTTGTAAATCTAGGTGGGCTTTATGTCCTTGGAACTGAGAGACATGAATCGCGTCGTATTGATAACCAGCTTCGAGGTCGATCAGGTCGTCAAGGCGATCCTGGAGAGTCAAGGTTTTATCTCTCGCTGCAAGATGAACTAATGCGTCGTTTTAACTCCGCGTTAGTCGAACGATTCCTAACTGCGGCAGGAATTCCAGAGGATACGCCGATTGAGTCCAAGATGGTTTCCAATGCAATCAAATCTGCACAAACTCAAGTGGAATCTCAGAACTTTGAAGTGCGAAAGAACGTTTTGAAATATGACAATGTAATGAATCGCCAACGTGAAGTTGTCTACTCAGAGCGCCATGAAGTTCTTGAAGGTGCAGATCTCAAAGAGCAAGTCGCTGGCTTCATTGAAGACACAATCCGTGGCTACGTAGTAGCTGCAACTTCAGAGGGCTATCCAGAGGAATGGGATTTAGAGAAGCTCTGGACCGTGCTTAAGGCGATATATCCAATTACCTTTACTGTCACTGATCTTGAGAATGAAGTTGGCGGTAGAACTGGTCTTGATCAAGATTTCCTAGCTCAACGAATCGTTACAGATATTCTTGAAGCATACGAAAAACGCGAAAGCGAGTTAGGTAGCAGTGTAATTCGCGAACTTGAGCGCAAAATTTTGCTCTCAGTACTCGATAGAAAATGGCGCGAACATCTTTATGAGATGGATTATTTACAAGAGGGAATCGGCCTTCGTGCGATGGCGCAGCGAGATCCGTTAGTCGAATACCAAAAAGAAGGTTACGAACTCTTCTCAGCAATGATTGAAGCGATGAAGGAAGAAGTCGTTGGCTTCCTATTTAACGTTGAAGTAAAAATTGAAGATTCAAAGGTCGCTGCAAAAGGTGTTACAGAGAAATCTCAAAGTGAAAATCTAACTTATTCGGCACCATCCGAAGATGGCTCCACATCAAATTCAGGAGTTTCAAGAAATTCACCTTGTCCGTGTGGATCTGGTAAGAAATATAAGCGTTGCCACGGCGCTTCATAGCAATTCAAACTCTGTACATAACCATCTGCCGTCAACTCCTTCGAATCTTGCAATAAGTGCCCGCACGCGTTCTGGAAATGCCAAAGTAGCAACAACTTCAATCACGCCAGCAATTGGGTAGTTTCTATGAATTTTCTTGATTCTTGGTTGAACTTTCAAATTACCAACTTGCGATGCAATTGAGTTAAAGGTGTAGCGATGAGTCATTCGAGCAATCTGCCTTAATTGTCTGCGCCCCAATAAAATTTCAATAACGCTTACAACATAGGCGAGTGTCCAACGTTCCGGATCTGGCAACTCTGCTGGGTCGGTTGGCATTGGGGCAAAACCTGGATCAAAGCTCTCGCCATGCGTTGTTGGTATTAAGAAGAGTTTCTTGCTATTCGAAGTCTCGCTGATGATTTCTGGTGGGGCGGTAAAAAATTGAAAGGCTTCCTGTGTTGAGTTCATAGTGCGCAGAATCTCGCCAATTCAGACGTAGCACCTCAGCCAAAAGGATGAGTGTGGAAAACGATTTATTTACCGATCTCTAAGGTATTAATCGCCCATGAAATCTTTAGAAAAATCCTGGCGCGATATCTCATTCTTTCTAACTCCCAGATACTTAATGGGTCTATTTTTAATCATCGCCTCATTTGTTTCAGCTTTCATAATCAGTAATTCTTCAGATCGAACCGTCACAGTTTGGGCCAGTACCGGCGATCTGGCGCCAGGTGAAATCATTACCCCTGAAGATGTAGTACCAATGCGAGTTAGATTATTCGAAAATGGTGAACAATATTTAAGTACATCTTTCGAAATTGTCGGAGCATCAGTTCTTAGGAGCATTGGCTCCTCTGAATTTGTACCGAGTTTCGCGATTTCTCAGGATTTTGACAATACTCTTCAGCAAGTTCCAATATCTGTGGCGCAAGAAATGGCACCCGTCTCTTTAAAATCTGGGGCCGTAGTTGATATCTATGGAGTCCCAGAACCTAATCAAGGCGACGGCAAAAAAGATGCCACAAAATTACTTCTTTCCGGCATTTCAATTGATTCAGTGACTGCGAATGAGTTCGGTGGTCGCATTCTCATCACGGTTCTCGTGCCATCACAACTTGTCTCAGAACTAATCACTGTTATCGGAAAACAACAATTCTTAATAGTAAAACGAATAGTTCGATAAATACCTATCTGAAAATGCAGCTTGCTATAAAGGTAGTTACTTATCTTCAGGATGCAGAGTTCGAAGATAATGTAATAGATACTCTTCGCGGTAGTTTTGGAGAAAATCTGATAATCGAACTTAGGGCTTTAACTACTTTAGACGTTCTCAATAATTTAAAACGAATAACTACCGATGAGCAACGTTGGATATTAATTCATGATTACGAGAGCCTTCCAGTAGAAATCACCAGAGAGCTGACTCGACTCTCAAATCTAATAGCGATATCACTCGCTGAATTTAGGTCACACGGACCATCTGAATTACAGAAGTTCGTTGCCCGATCCTTACGTACCTTTGACTCAGAGAAAGTGATTAGAAAAAAGGCACTCTTCCGTCCAGAACTGGTAGTAGTCACAGGAACGTCAGGTGCACCCGGCATTACAACGGTGACGCTCAATCTCGGTTATGAGATCTCTCGCGAGCAAAATGTATCTATTTTGGATGCCAATCATTTCCGAAAAGATGTTGCATTCCTAATGGGCGGCAAACGGGGAAAGAGTCAGACGAAACTCGATAAGAGATTGACAATCGCAACTGATTTAGCAGATATAGAGAATAGCGAGTTGTTCACCATTGCCGATATTGGTTCGGTAGCAAATTTAGGTACCGCGTTCTCCGATCGACGAGCCCAATCCCGAACCTATGTAGATCTTTTGGAATCAGCAGGAAAAATCCTCTTTCTAATGCAACCCGAGAACAATCACATGTTCGAACTGGAAATGTTTCTTGAAATAATCGAAAATCAATCGCTTTCTGCCACACCATATTTTGTGATGAACAAGCTAGGAAATTCCAGAAGAGAGCGTTCAATATACAAGAGATTCCAAGCGCGAATCGGCAGTAATCCAACCACCTTCCTGCCACTCGACTTTGAGAGTTTAGATCGGGCTAAATCTGGTTACTGTGCGATAGCGGAAGTGGCGCCGCGCTGCCGATTACGCAAATCTCTTCTTGAACTAGCGAAACAGCTTCACCCAAATGTTCAGTAATCTGCGCACATGTCAATTACCGAAATCGGACTGACAGAATCAGAGAGCGAACGTTTATCCGAGCTCACTGCCGAGTGGCAATTACTTGCCGACCTCTCCTTTGCAGATTTGGTTCTCTGGGTTCCTACTTCTGATTCTGAAGTCATAGCACTTGCCCAAATCAGGCCAATGACTGCTGCCACGGTATTTGCCCAAGATCATATTGGCAGCAAACTTAAAGCTTCTGAAAATGAGAATATCTTTAAAGCGCTGCAAAGCGGGCAAATAATTCGAGATTTAGCTACTCAAAACCTTGGAGACTTCTCGGTGAAGGAAGAGTTCATACCCGTTAAATTTCAAGAGAAAGTTATTGCAGTAATTACCCGACATAGAAATATTGAAACAATGCGCACGCCTTCTAGGCTTGAGTTAAATTATCGAGAGATTGCCAATCAGATCTATCGAATGGTCTCGCAAGGAGATTTTCCAGTTCAAGGAAGTTTCTATCTCGCCGAATCTGCACCTCGCGTAGGAGATGGTTTAGTTCGGTTAGATAGCGAGGGAAAAATAGTATTTGCCAGCCCTAACGCTAGAAGCGCATTCGGAAAACTGGGATGGAATAGAGAGATGGATTCATTCCACTTTGGAGAAATTCTTGATGAGCTATCTGTGCAAACAAAGAGCAGAGAGCCCAGAGAAGAGAATTGGCGAGTTGTGATGAGCGGAAAGACGCTCCGCAGGGAAGAGTTTGAAAATACGACTGGAATCTTAGATTTATTGGCTATTCCATTGACCGAGTTAGGAAATCGAATTGGGGCGATTGTTTTAGTTCACAACGTAACCGAACTAAAGCGACGCGATCGCGCACTTATAAGTAAGGATGCAACGATTCGTGAAATTCACCATCGAGTCAAGAACAACCTCCAGTCTGTTTCAGCGCTATTGCGCCTACAAGGGCGTCGTATTTCTGATGAAGGCGCCAGAGCAGCGCTGGAAGAAGCTGTTCGAAGAATTGGTTCAATCGCTCACGTTCACGAAACGCTATCCAGTGGTTCAAAAGATGCTCTACATTTCGATGAAGTTGTAGAGAAGATTATTAAGAATGGATTAGAACTAAGTCCACGACCTGGCGAGATTCAGATCAGTAAGGTTGGAGAATTTGGACAAGTGACCTCCTTAGTCGCAACGCCACTTGCATTAATACTCTCTGAATTGATTCAAAATGCGCTCGAGCATGGTTTAGAGCAATCCGGCACTGGCGTAGAAATAGAATGTCTGCGAGATGGTGCAAATATTGAAGTATCTGTTCGAGACAATGGCGTTGGACTTGGAGATGATTTCGAAATCTCGAAGAGTGCAAATCTCGGATTAGAAATTGTTAAGACTTTAACCGAGAATGAACTTAACGGAGAGTTGACGTTTGCAAAATTGCAGAATGGAACAGAAGCGAAAATTCGATTCGCTTATTGAATCTGGTTTTGACTCTCAAGCATTCGCGCTCTATGTCGGGCAGCGCGACGTTTCATAGCGCGACGTTCATCTTCCGATAGTCCACCCCAAACTCCTGAA
>JBJSWS010000062.1:0-1584 GCA_046085985.1 Actinomycetales bacterium | reverse complement strand
TAGGTACGCCAAAGTTCGGGACGTTGTTGGCGCGGATCCCAGCGATGTCCCGAACTTTGGCGTACCTATAACACCAGAATTCTTCCAGAACAAACAATGCGCGTCTTTCCAATATCTGATTGGACTGAATTAGATATCTGGAGTTACATAAAATTAGAAAACATCTATGTAAATCCGCTTTACTTTGCAAAAGAACGGCCGGTAGTAAAGCGCGGTAACCAGTGGATCATGGTGGATGACGAGCGATATCCGCTAAAAGAAGGGGAAAAGCCAGAACTGAAGATGGTCCGCTTTCGCACACTTGGTTGTTATCCATTAACTGCCGGGGTGGAATCGACGGCGGCAAATCTTGATGAAGTTATAGAAGAAGTTACTGGAGTAAAACTCAGCGAACGCGCTACCCGATTAATTGATGGCGAAAATGAAGATTCAATGGAGAAAAAGAAGCGCGAGGGGTATTTCTGATGTCGACCCCAGCGATAGTTCGGTTAGTTACATGTGGCAGCGTCGATGATGGAAAGAGCACGCTGATTGGAAGATTATTGGTGGAAACCGATTCAGTTCCTCATGACACTTTAGATGCAACAAAAAAGACAAGACGACCAGGTTCAATAATTCCGGCAGGTGAAATTGATTTCAGTTTATTAACGGACGGATTAGAAGCAGAACGGGAACAAGGGATTACTATCGATGTCTTATCGTTCAATGTCTTTACTTGATGGCCGACGCTTAATAATTGCTGATGCACCTGGACATGAGCAGTACACCAGAAATATGGCGGTCGCTGCTTCACGAGCTGACATCGCACTGGTTCTTGTTGATGCAACACGTGGTATTCGTCCACAAACGCTCCGCCATCTAACGATTTGCTCCTTAATGGGCGTAAAACAAATTATGGTTGTGATAAATAAACTTGATGCGCTCGGTTTTGATAAATCAGTCTTTGATCAACTTGTCGTTGATTTGCAGCCGACCGTTAATAGATTAGCAATTAAAGAAATAATTTATGTTCCCGTAAGTGCACTTGCGGGCGACAATGTCACTTATAAAACCGAGAAGCTCTCTTGGTACAACGGAAAATCACTTCTAGATGAGATTCAAAATTGGCGAGATAGAAGTGAAGATTCTGCTCATTCCAGACTCTCTGTACAACTAATCTCCAGAGCCGATAACTTCCGTGGCGTCTCCGGAACAGTCTCACAAGGCGAATTTAAAGTTGGCGATCAAGTTGTAGTCCTGCCTAGTGAACGTAAAGCCAAGTTGGCAAAACTCGTTTCTTTTGATGGCGATATCCCAAGCGCTGCTGCTGGCAAAGCAGTAACAATGGTCTTAGAACCAGATATTGATGCAACACGTGGTGATTACATTGAGAAGGCCGATAACTACACCAATCCTGCTGATCGATTCTCTGCAAATCTAGTCTGGCTCGGAGAATCTGAATTAGTCACAAGTCGTTCTTATTACTTATTTAATGGTTCTGGAATGGTTCCAGCAACAATTACAAATATCCGCCACCGGTTAAATATCACTGAAGGTGCGCAGGAATCTGCTCGCACCTTAGGTATGAATGAGATTGGCCTAGTT
>JBJSWS010000061.1:0-8039 GCA_046085985.1 Actinomycetales bacterium | reverse complement strand
TTCACAACGCTGATCAAATCATTGTTCTGGACTCTGGAACCATTGTCGAAAAAGGAAGACACGAAGATTTGATTGCCCTGAAGGGCGCATATGCAGATTTATATAACAGGCAGGTATTTACAGGCGAATAGTTAAGATTCCTCGCGAAGAAGTTTTCGCGCCTTAAGCTCTTCCCGCACCACAAGAAACCAACCGAATACCACAAATAGGGCAAAGAGCACCCATTGGACCGTGTAGGCCAAGTGTGGCCCCGCACTTAATTCCGGCAACAGAGTTGGATACTGCGGATTGAATTTTTGGTCGGATGCACTAATCAAGTCGAGATAAAAATTCTCAGTAGTTATAGCTTCGCTGCTATTCCATTTTTGCAAAGTTAACTTTCCATCGGAATTTGGCATCGCGAATACTGTCCCTGAGATCTGTTTTTCAATATTGTCATATCTGGCTCGTCCAGAAATAGTAATCTGTTCTGAATTCACTTTTGAAACTTTTGGAGGTGTTTGCGCATCTGGACCAGCTGCAACCCAACCACGATCGATCCAATATTTTTTGCCCGAGTTTGAGATAAAGAGTGTAACTACGCCAAAACCATATTGACCATTTTGATATCGATTTCTGACCAAGATCTCTCGTTTTGGGTCGAAACTTCCTGAAAGTTTAATTTCGCGCCAGGCAACCGATTCTTTATCGCTCGTAAGAATTTCATCATCCGAAAGTGGAGGCTTTGCGATATTCGCCTCAATTAAGGCATTGAAAGAACTTCGCGCCACGTGTCTGTCATATTGCCATTGGGCGGCCCGTACACATAGCATCATTAGCAAAATTGCCAATAACGTTAGACCAAAAATCTTCTTCATCTACCTATTTCACGACGACGATTTAAAAGAAACTTAGTTTCTCCTTTAACCGTTTCTCTTCCTGCATTAGCAACAATCACTGAGATGTAGGGAAGTGTGACCGCGCCAATTAGAAAGAACCAGCGATAAGGACTCGGCGTGAATACGGCCAAAAGGAAGCATGCGGTTCTGATCATCATTGAGTAAAAATATTTTCGCTGGCGCGCCGGCATCTCCTCTGATAAGCCAGTTTGAGCTTCGGTGATTTTGTGAATCTCTGGATTTTCCCGCACGAGGCAACGCTAGATGGATTCCATTCCCTTTGCACTTCCTGCGGATTTGGCTACGAAACGAGCTGCCGGTAACCTTCAGGCATTGGTCATCCGGCCAAGATGAAGTGGAGCTAGCCGCTCCCACCTTCCTCACTTTTAGGTGAGATGGTCAAGACGGTAAATTCTGTTTTGCGCGGCGCTCTCTCATCCGAAATTTGAAAGGGATAGTTATCAGCGCAATTGAGCCAAGAATCAATGATCGAATTCGCGTACCTGAAGTTCGTTTGATTGGCGCAGCAGGAGAGCAAGTCGGAGTAGTTGCAATAGATGTTGCATTAAGGCTGGCAGAAGAAGCCGGTTACGATCTCGTAGAGATTGCTCCAGAAGCTCAACCACCTGTCTGCAAAATCATGGATTTTGGAAAGTACAAGTATGAGATTGCTCAAAAGGCACGTGAAGCTCGACAAAATCAAACTCATATCGTTGTCAAAGAGATTCGTATGGGTTTGAAGATCGAGAATCACGATTACGAGACAAAGCGAAATCACATTGAAAAATTCTTACTCAGCGGCGACAAAGTAAAGGTAACTGTTCAATTCAAAGGTCGCGAACAGACAAGACCAGAGATGGGATTCCGACTTCTGCAACGCCTTGCGCAAGATGTTGCAAATTCAGGATTCGTCGAGTTCGCTCCTAAGCGAGAGGGAAGAAGCATGACAATGGTGCTTGGTCCACTTAAGAAGAAGAGCGAAGCTGCAGCCGAAGCTAAGCGACGAGCTGCCGCAATTAAGAACGTAGCAGAGTAATTTAGGTTCAAGTAAGGATAAGGAGCAGAAATGCCAAAGATGAAGACACATAGCGGAGCGAAGAAAACTTTCCGCGTTACCGGCTCTGGAAAAGTAATGCATGAAAGAGCAGGTAAGCGTCACTTGCTTGAGCGAAAATCATCCAGACTTACACGTCGCCTCTCGAAAGATGCAACTGCAAATGATCGAAATTCGTTTTCTGCCAAGCGCTTGCTTGGTTTGAAGTAAGGGGGCTAAGAGATGGCTAGAGTAAAACGCGGAGTTCACGCAGCAAAGAAACGTCGTACCGTTCTCGAGCGAGCTAGCGGATATCGAGGTCAACGTTCACGTCTTTTTACAAAGGCGAAAGAACAAGTTACTCACTCAATGATCTATGCATTTAATGATCGTAAAGATAAGAAAGGCGACTTCCGCCAGCTATGGATTACGAGAATTAATGCTGCCGCTCGCGAAAACGGCATAACTTATAACCGATTAATTCAAGGGTTAAAGAGTGCCGGGGTAGAAGTAGATCGAAGAGTTCTTTCCGATCTTGCCACCAACGACCCGAAAGCATTTGCTCAACTAGCAGAACTAGCTAAGAAAAACGTAAAGGTTTCCTAAGCGTGATTACGAGCCTTCACTCGCCACATGTAGAGGCGGTGAAGGCTCTTCTTGGTTCTAGGGGAAGTAAAGAGAGACGCCAATCAGGTCGATATGTAATCGAGGGCGCTCAAAATATTAATTCAGCACTTTCGAGCGCTCCTGATCTAGTTGAGAAAATTTACTACACAGCCGAAAGTCGCGAACAGATTAATTCGCCATCTTGGACTGGTGAATTAATTGAAGTTGCGCCAAATGTGATGAAGGCGATGTCAGATACGGTTACGCCACAAGGGCTTATTGCCGTTGCAAGAATTTCAGATTTACAAATATCAGATTTCAAGAATCACTCACCAAAGAATTCCAAAATTGCATACTTCTGGGAGATACAAGATCCTGGTAACGCAGGAACAGTCATCAGGGCAGCCGACGCCTTCGGATTCGATGCTGTGATCTTCTCCAACAATTCAGTGGACGCGTACAGTCCAAAAGTAGTCAGATCAACTGCAGGATCATTTTGGAATATTCCGTTATTTGAAGATATTTCAGAGGTTCAGCTCTTAGAGCTATCGAATAATTTGAGCCTAGAAGTTTTTGCTACATTTGCAGAGGCGGACCTTTCATTAAAAGATGCTGCGCAATCATGTCGAGAGAAAGGTTCGATCTGGATCTTCGGTAACGAAGCTCGAGGAATTCCAAACGCCCTGCTAACGAAGTTGAATCCCACGAAGGTGGCGATTCCGATGAGCGGTGGCGCAGAGAGCCTAAATTTGGCCACTGCAGCCTCGGTTGTTATGTATGCCGTGGCTAACGCTTAATTACCACAGCCTTTAAATCTAAAGTTAGTAGAATCCGCAGGTGTCCTCAGAACTGATTAAGCCTTCAGATATAGAGAGTTTCAAAACTCAAGCGATATCAGCTATCAAGGCATGCAAGAATCTCGAAGAATTAAAGGAAGTAAAAATTGCTCACGTAGGGGATAAGTCTCCTATTGCAAAAGCGAACCAAGCCTTGGGTCAGGTTCCGATTGAATCAAGGGCTTCACTTGGCAAAACGATAGGCACGGCACGCGCAAATATAAATCAAGCATTTGCAGACCACGAGAAGCTCTTGATATCTCAGCGTGACAGCGTCGCACTCCTGCAGGAAAAAGTGGATGTATCACTTGCCCCTCGCAGAAGACCAAACGGTTCACTGCATCCATTAACATCTTTGAGGCATGAAATTGAAGATCTATTTCTCGGAATCGGCTATCAAGTAGCTGAAGGCCCGGAACTGGAATCAGGATGGCTCAACTTTGATGCTCTAAATATTCCAGAGGATCATCCAGCCAGAACTATGCAAGACACATTCTTTGTCGAACCTTTAAAAGCAAATTTAGTATTACGAACTCACACTTCACCCGTACAGATTCGCACCATGCTTGAAAACGAACCACCGATTTATGTAATTTGCCCAGGGCGCACATATAGGTCTGATGATCTCGATGCAACGCATACGCCAGTTTTTAACCAAGTCGAAGGTCTTGTGATCGATCGCGGAATAACTATGGCTCACTTGAAGGGCACTCTGGATTTTTTCGCTTCGCGGATTTTTGGCAGTGAAGTTAAGACTCGAATTCGTCCCTCATATTTCCCGTTTACTGAACCTAGTGCTGAAGTAGATTTCTTCTTTAATGGAAGATGGATCGAATGGGGCGGTTGCGGTTTAGTAAATCCAAAAGTACTTAAAGCTTGCGGAATCGACGATAAAGAATTCTCTGGTTTCGCTTTTGGAATGGGATTAGAACGCACCCTGATGGTTCGAAATGGAATCACTGATATGCATGACATAGTTGAAGGGGATGTTAGATTCTCGCAACAGTTTGGAACTGGTGTGAGATGAAGCTGCCGCTATCTTGGATTCAGGAATTCGTTTCAATTCCAAAAACAATTACCACAGAGAAAATTGTGGCTGCTCTTGTACGCGTTGGTTTCGAGGTCGAAGGTGTAAATAATCCGGCAGAATCAATATCTGGCCCGGTTAAGGTTGGTACCGTTAAGAGTATCGAAGAACTTCAAGGACATAAGAAGCCAATCAGATATGTAGGGCTAGATTTGAGCGAGAAGAGTCTTCGCTACGTAATATGCGGAGCCACAAATTTTAAAGTTGGAGATCAAGTTGTAGTCGCGCTTCCAGGCGCGATTCTGCCTGGCGGGTTCGCCATTTCAGCGAGAGAAACTTATGGAAAGTTGAGCAATGGCATGATTTGCTCATCTAGAGAACTCAACCTAAGCGATGAACATAATGGAATTATTGTTTTAGAGGGAAAATTTAAGAATGGCAGCGAAGCGCTAACTGCGCTCAATGCAGACGACCCAATCTTGGATATCTCAATTAACCCAGATCGAGGTTACGCGATGTCCGTACGTGGACTTTCTCGTGAGCTTGCCATGTCACTTAATCTTCCATTTAAGGATATTGACTTTAGGAAGATGGAAACTTCTTTATCCCGCAAGGTTAAATCACGCGTCGCCAAGAAAGTTCAAGTTGAGATCTTAGACAAGACTGGTGCAGATCAAATCTGGGTTCGAACTTTGAGCGGATACGACGTTACGGCCGTCTCGCCAAGTTGGATGGTTAATCGTCTAAATCAATGCGGAGTGCGTTCTATCTCTCTTGCAGTAGATATAACTAATTACGTGATGTTGGAACTAGGACAACCACTACATGCCTTTGACGCAGCGAAAATAAGCGAGAAACTTCTAGTGCAACGGGCAGGTAAATTTCGCGAACTTACAACTTTAGATGGCCAGAAGCGAAAACTTTCACCTGAGGATTTGTTGATTGCAGATAGAAAGAATCCGTTAGCGCTAGCGGGAATAATGGGCGGACAAGATAGTGAAATTTCTGAATCGACTACGGAAATTGCGCTAGAAGCAACACATTTCTTCGGCACCGCCATTGCTCAGAACTCGCGCCGTCACATGCTCTCTACAGAAGCCTCTAGAAGATTTGAACGAGGGGTTGATCCAGTACTTGCAAAAGTTGCTTCGGCTCGAGCCGCCCAGCTGCTGATGGATTTGGGAGGCGCAACTTACGTTGGCTCAACTACCAAAGGTGTTCTTGCGAAGTCTCCTAAGATAACTATCAATCCTAAAGAGATATCGAAATTACTTGGTACTGAATATTCCCCGACGGAAGTAAGCGAAGCCCTCATCGCAATTGGATGCAAAGTTACAAAGGGGCAAGGCGCGTGGAAAATTTCTCCACCAACCTGGCGGGCTGATTTAGCGAATTCGGCAGACTTAGCTGAAGAAGTTGCTCGATTCTTTGGATATGACCGTATTCCATCGATACTTCCGAATGTTAAGCAAGATGGAAGATCTGGGTTGAGCTATCTGCAGAAGCGCAGGCGAGCGCTATCTATTTCGCTTGCCAATCGCGGGTTTACTGAGGTTCATAACTATCCATTTACGAACGAGAAGCAGATAGAACTTTTTGGTTTTACGGGAGATAGAGCCAAAGCCTTCCGAATCGCAAATCCAATATCAGATGAGTTTCCGCTGCTTCGCACTCATCTATCTCCAGGATTACTAGCAACTGCGAAGCGAAATATTGATAGAGGTGCAAAATCAGTCTCCTTATTTGAAAGCGGCTTAATTTTCAGAGATATTAAGAATTTAAAGGATTTTAAGAACGTTTCCACAAAAAATCGGCCATCTGTCAGAGAGATTGATGAGATCTATCAAAACGTTCCTTTTCAATCGCTACATATAGGAGCTGTTGTATCAGGAGAGATTGAGGAGTCTGGCTGGTGGGGCAAGGGAAGAGCTGGCTCGTGGGAGGATGCTGTAGAGATTACACATTCACTCTTGAGCGAAATAACTGATGAATTTTCTGTAATCAATACCGAACTTCCGCCTTGGCATCCAGGTCGATGTGCGGAATTTAGGATTGGTGATAAACCGGTTGCACATGCTGGCGAGATCCATCCACGCATTTTGGAAGGTATGGGATTGCCACCAAGGACCATCTTCTTTGCGATAGTTGTAGATGGAATTCCAGAACGTAATCAGATTAGAGCCCTCCCTGTATCAACTATGCCGGCAGCGATTCAGGACATATCGCTATTCGTGCCAAAAAATATTCCAGCTTCAGAAGTTGCAAAAGCCCTACAACTTGGTGCGGGACCATTACTTGAAGGAATTTCGTTGTTCGATCGATTCGAAGCTGCCGATTCGCAAGAGGTATCGCTCGCATTCACATTGAAGTTCCGGGCGGCAGATAGAACATTAACGAGCGAAGAAGTTTCTGCGTTAAGAGAAAGCGCCGGCAGGTCAGCTGTTGCCAAAGTGGGGGCTCGGATAAGAAGCTAGTGTATAAATATGCAAGAAATTGCATCTTTATGCATTCAGATATAGGCTCGGGCCATGCGCGTTGGGATTGTTGGAGCAAGTGGCTATGCCGGGGGAGAACTGCTTCGCTTACTTGCAATTCATCCAGAATTTGAAGCAGGTTACATCGCCGCCGGAAGTAATGCGGGTGAAGATGTAACTGCGGTTCATAGCCATCTTTCAACTTATGCGGGGAGAAAATTTTCTCAGACTGATGTTGCCGAACTATCAAAACTAGATCTAATTTTTCTAGCGTTGCCTCATGGCGAGTCAAGCAAAATTGTTGAAAACATTGGCAAATCCATACCAATAATCGATCTTGGAGCAGATTATCGATTGAGCAGTAAAGATAAGTGGGATAAGTACTATGGTGGAAGTTACGCTGGTAAATGGGTATATGGGCTACCGGAACTTCCCGGGCAAAGATCGCATATTGAGAATGCAAAACGAATTGCCAATCCAGGTTGCTATGCAACTGCAATCAGCTTGGGATTAATTCCTGCATTGCAGCATATATCTATTGATTCATCGGATATAACAGTTGTTGCTGCAAGTGGCACGACAGGAGCAGGAAGATCAAGCAAAGTATCACTGAGTGCGAGTGAAGTGATGAATTCTTTAGTTTCCTATAAATTTGGAGGAATACATCAACACACTCCAGAGATTGAAGAAGCGCTAGGCGGTTTTTCCGAAACTGAGGTAAAGATTTCTTTTACTCCCATACTTGCTCCGATGCCTAGAGGAATATTGGATACAGTTACAGCTAAATGTTCTAAAAATGAGAGTTTCATTAGGGATATTTATCAGGCTCATTACCAAGACGAGAAATTTGTTCAAGTACTCCCTAAAGGTCAGATGCCAGAAAATTCTTCAGTTATTGGATCAAATTTAACACAGATTCAAGTTGCTGTTGATGAACATACTTCCCGACTAATTGTCTAGATTGCTATTGATAATTTGGGTAAGGGTGCGGCAGGTCAGGCGATACAAAATGCGAATCTAATAAGCGGTTTTCCAGAAAATCTCGGTTTGTCAGTGATGGGCATCGGACAATGAAACTACCCAAGGGATTTTTAGGCGCTGGTGTAAGCGCTGGTTTAAAGAAAAGTGGCGCTCGAGACCTTGCCTTAATTGTAAATAACGGTCCCGATTATTTTTGTGCCGGGG
>JBJSWS010000060.1:0-6831 GCA_046085985.1 Actinomycetales bacterium | reverse complement strand
GTTCGAATCGAGTTTGAATAAACACGAGCCAACAACTTGAGACCGCTACGCCACAAGCGATGTGAGATCCGATGGCCCCAGACCGCATGGACACCGGGGAAGGCAAGGGCTACTTCAATCCGGTTGCGAGCTGATGGATCTTTCGCAATTGCAGTATCGAGATCTTCCCGAATTCGACGGAACACTTACGATTCCATCAGATCTTTGTAGAGGATGGTTGAGAGATAGCGCTCGCCAAATGACGGGATGATCACGACGATGTTTTTACCCGCCATCTCGCTCCGCTTTGCGACCTGGGCAGCAGCCCAGAGAGCAGCGCCGGATGAGATTCCAGCCAAGATTCCTTCTTCAGCAGCAGCTCTACGGGCATAAGCGACCGCATTATCTGCCTCCACATCAATTACTTCGTCATAAACATTTCGATCAAGAATTGGAGGTACAAAGTTTGGTCCAATACCTTGAATTGGATGGCCGCCAGGTTTTCCGCCATTGAGAATTGGCGATGCGGCAGGTTCAACCGCAAAGATCTTTATCTCTGGCTTACGTGACTTTAGAACTTGTCCGATTCCGGTAATGGTGCCGCCAGTTCCAATTCCTGCAACAACTGCATCCACTTTCCCATCGGTATCACGCCAGATTTCCTCTGCTGTAGTTTTACGGTGAATCTCTGGGTTAGCTTCATTTTCAAATTGGCGAACCAAAACAGCTCCGTTGGCACCTAGTTCTTCGGCTTTCGCAACGGCGCCCTTCATTCCTTCAGCTGCCGGTGTCAGCACCAGCTCTGCTCCAAATGCTCTAAGTAACGCTCGTCGTTCCTTTGACATGGAATCTGGCATTGTCAGAATTGTTTTGTAACCACGCGCGGCACCGACCATGGCTAGCGCGATTCCTGTATTACCTGATGTTGCCTCCACAATTGTCCCGCCAGGCTTTAACTGCCCGCTTTTTTCTGCGGCATCGACCATAGCAATACCGATTCGATCTTTTACGGTGCTAGTTGGGTTGTAAAACTCCAACTTTGCAAGAACTGTCGCGCTAGAACCATCAGTAATCCGATTAAGTTTTACCAACGGCGTGTTACCAAATATCTCTGTGATGTTGTTATAAATCTTCACAATCTCTCCATTCTTAAAAATTAGGTTTTAAATTAGAAAACTAGCGAAAATTCAAGAATTAACAGCAGCCACAAGAATTGGCGCGGCCAAAGTCAATTACACGTCGGCGGGTGAAGAGCCAGTTAACGTTCTTTGACATGGAGAGAATTTTACTTAGCATTCCAATTTACGCTAATCGCAAATGGTTTGCATTAACTACCTTCGCGCCATCGTGATGTCATTGGTAGACGGCGATCTTTTCCAAATGCGACCTTACTTACCTTGGTACCTGGCGGATACTGACGTCGCTTGTATTCAGCTCCGTCCACCATTTTTATGACTCGCTCCACTAAGGCTTTCTCAAATCCGCTCGCGATTATTGAAGGCGCATCTCCACCTTGATCGATGTATAGATTCAATATTTGATCCAGAACGAGGTAGTCCGGTAACGAATCACGATCAATCTGACCGGGGCGAAGCTCTGCGCTCGGTTCTTTTGTTATGGAATTTTCCGGAATTGGCGAGTTAACGCCCTCACCGATCTCTGCGTTTCGCCACTTGGCTAATCGCCACACATCAGTCTTAAAAAGATCCTTTATTGGCGCAAATCCGCCAACTGCATCTCCATACAAAGTTGAGTATCCAACGGCAAGTTCTGATTTGTTTCCAGTAGCTAAAACTAAATGACCTTCTTGATTCGAAATTCCCATTAACAATGTGCCACGAACTCGCGCTTGTACATTCTCTTCTGCAACTCCAGCTAAAGGTGTCATTTTCAGATAAGCGCTGACTGCCGGTTCGATTTCGATGGTTCGAAGATTGATGCCTAGATTTTTTGCCAAGGCTGCTGCATCACTCTTTGAATGATCCGATGAGTATTTGCTTGGCATAGAGACTCCATAGACGGCTTCCTTGCCAAGTGCATCAACCGCAAGCGTTGCAACTAAGGCTGAATCAATTCCCCCGGATAATCCAATTATCACTGATTTCAAGTTGTTCTTCTTCACATAGTCTTTAAGGCCAAGCTTCAGCGCCTCCCAAATTTGCTTTTCATCAGGTAAATCTTCGGTAGATACTTGAGGCAAGGTTCCGACTGGTGCAATCGCTTGCTCTGAAATAATTAAATCTGGTTTTCCAATTCCAGCTTTGGTCTCCAAATCAACTATCAGCAAATCTTCTTTAAATTGTGGCGAACGTGCGACTACCTGGCCAGTTGCCGAAACAATTAATGAGTCGCCATCAAAAACTAGATCATCTTGGCCACCAACCATGTTTGCGTAAATAATCGGAGCGCCAACTTGCTTTGCTCTTTCCTTAAGCAGGGCAAGGCGAATATCATCTTTGGCTCGTTCATAAGGACTGCCATTTGGTACGAGAAGTAAATTTGGCTTCCTAACCGCAAGCTCTGCCATTGGGCCCTCTTCGCGCCAAATATCTTCACAGATAGCGACCGCAATATCCACACCTTGAAATCGAACCACCATGGTTCCATCACCAGATTCAAAATTTCGAAATTCATCAAAGACGCCATAGTTAGGTAGATGACGTTTGAAATATCTGGCAACTATCTTGCCCTGATGAATCAGCGCCAAAGCGTTTAATGGCTTAACTCGCTGATCTAGATATCCAACCGCGACCAACATATCCGCGGCGCCAACTTTGGTGAGCTCTTTTGCGATCTCTTCCACTGCACTTTTTGCAGCATCACTAAAGGATTTGCGCAGGGCCAAATCTTCTACTGGATATCCAGTGACAATCATTTCTGGGAAAACGAGTACCTGAACTCCGGCTTTGCTAGCTGCGGTCGCACTTTCCAATATCAACTTGGAATTGCCGGCGATATCGCCAACCAGTGGGTTGATCTGTGCAGCAGCCACCCGGAGCTTTACCGAATCTGAAATAGGCACGGTTCAAGAGTACCTATAGAATTTTGCTGCACATCCCGGGGACCATTTGGCTTCGAGGAAGGAAAGATGAAACGGTTTAGCATTTCAGATCTGGCTGCCTGGAAAAAAGCAGGCAAGCGCTGGTCAGTTATTACCTCATACGACAGCGTTACTTCTTCCATCTTTGATGAGGCAGGTGTTCCAGTCTTACTCGTAGGCGATAGCGCCGGTAACAATTTTCTAGGTGAAGAGAACACAGTTCCGGTTACGGTTGATGAATTAATTCCGCTGGCCCGGGCAGTTGTTAGAGGCTCGAAATCTGCACTTATTGTTGCCGATCTGCCCTTTGGATCTTATGAAATTAGCAAGGAGCAGGCTCTAGAAACCTCAATCCGCTTTATGAAAGAGGCAAAAGTTCAAGCGGTAAAACTAGAAGGTGGCACCAGGGTCGTCGATCAAGTAAGTGCGCTAGTGAAGTTTGGAATTCCGGTAATGGGTCATATTGGTTTAACGCCGCAATCTGTAAATGCACTCGGTGGCTTTAAAGTTCAAGGTAGAGATGATGGCCAAAAGATAATTGATGATGCAAAGGCGCTTGAGGCGGCAGGTTGTTTCGCAGTTGTTCTCGAATTAATTCCAGCCGAACTTGCCCGCCAGATAACTGATGCAATATCTATTCCGACAATCGGCATCGGAGCAGGTAAAGATTGCGATGCACAAGTCTTAGTTTGGACCGACTTAATGGGACTAACTCCCAAGGCGCCAAGATTTGCCCGCGCTTATCGGAATCTGCGTCAAGAGATGAAATCTGCAGTTCAGGAATGGATTGCAGATATCGAAAGTGGCTCTTTCCCAAATGAAACTGAGACTTTTCACTAATACTCTGAATTAGACTCCGGGGCTATGGCTGGAGTCGCACTTGATTTAACTCCGCTTCGCAAATATCGAGATTTTCGTCTGATCTTTACGGCAGGACTCTTCTCTTTCTTTGGTTCGATGATTACTTTTGTAGCGCTCCCCTTTCAGATCAAGGAATTGACCAACTCTTTTTGGGCGGTTGGTCTAATCGGAGTGGTAGAAATTGTGCCGCTAACAATTTTTGGCCTTTATGGCGGCGTTCTTGCCGATCATGTTGATCGAAAGAAGATGATCTGGCTTACGGAATTCGGCACGCTGATAGCCACTCTGATTCTCTTTATAAATGCTTGGCGAGAAAACCCAAGTGTGATTCTGCTCTTTGTGATTGCGGCAATCTTTGCTGCGCTAAGTGGTTTAAAGCGACCCAGCCAAGAGGCGATTTTGCCTCGCCTGGTAAGCCATTCTGACCTTCCCAGTGCAAGTGCGTTGATGAGTTTGCGTTGGCAATTTGGCGGAATTGTTGGACCTTCCGTCGGTGGCTTATTAGTAGCTGCTTATGGAGCTAGCGCTGGTTACCTGGTGGATTGTCTAACCTTCATAATTTCACTCTCGCTTTTGGCAAGAATTAAAAATGTTCCGCCACTTGTAAAACAGACAGCACCCTCAATTAAGAGTCTGATGGAAGGCGTCCGATATGCCTACAGTCGTAAGGATTTACTTGGTACTTATCTAGTTGATTTAGCTGCGATGTTTCTTGCAATGCCAATGGCACTTTTCCCTTTTTGGGCAGACGAGATTGGTGCACCGTGGGCGCTGGGGCTCTTCTATTCATCGATAACAATTGGAGCTGTAGTCGTAACCCTGTTTAGCGGGTGGATGCGAAATTATCCGCATCATGGCAGAGCCGTAGTCTTCGGTGCTTTGGGATGGGGCGTCGCAATTACTCTTGCTGGAACAACAGATTCTCTAGCACTTGTAATTACATCGCTCATTTTCGCCGGAGCTTTAGATCAGATCAGCGCACTTTTCCGTGGCTTTATTTGGAATCAATCGATACCAGATGAGTTGCGTGGTCGATTGGCAGGAATTGAGATGCTTTCCTATCTCTTAGGTCCATTAGGTGGCCAAGCCAGAGCTGGTGGCATGGCAGCTATGACTTCGCTTCGCATTTCAGTAGTTGGTGGCGGTTTGATGTGTATTGGATTTGTGGCAGTAATCGCCACGCTAATGCCGAAATTTAGAACCTATGATGTTCGTACCAATGAATTCGCCGTAAAAGAGGCGGAAATTCGTAAAAATAGAGAAAAAAAGTAAAAAATCTTTTTTGGCTACCCAAAACTACTAATCGGTAACTTATTTGAAAAAATGAGTGAAATTTGCAAAAACCCACTTTTTACGCATAAAAAACAGGGGTTTTCACCTGATTTTTAACGTCAAAACATAACTTTTTTAAAAAGTAAATTGCGACACGCAGACCACTTATTTGCTCCCAAATAGTGGAAAGTTTGCGCAATAACTGTCACGATTTGCCTTGAAGCGGTTTGGGTGACGGATCCGGACCATTCTGAAAGGAACACAAGTGGCAAAACGTCGTAAGAAGGCAGCTGCTAAGGCAGCTCCAAAGCGTCGTCGCCGTAAGAAGGCAGCAGCTAAGACTGCTCCTAAGCGTCGTCGTCGTAAGAAGGCAGCAGCTAAGAAGGCTGCTCCAAAGCGTCGTCGTCGTAAGAAGGCTGCTAAGTAATTTAGCGCCAGTTTTACAGAAAAAGCCCGGCTGCATATGCGCCGGGCTTTTCTCTTTTTGTTCTCGTTATTCTTTTTTACTTATTGCCTTCTTCAATAAATTGATTTCTTAATTCTTCGGTAAGAGATGTAAATGTTGCCGTCAAATTTTCCTGATCTTTACTAGATAGCTGATCTATAAATCGCTTTCGCACACTTGCTACATGATCCGGCGCTGCAGCAACAATCGCCCGCCAGCCCTTCTCGGTCATCACCGCCCAATATCCCCTTCGATCTTCCGAGCACTCCTCGCGCTTTATCCAGCCCGCTTTCTCCATAACCTTCATTCGATGAGAAAGTCGCGATTTTGAGATCATCGCTAATTCGGCTAATTCACTCATCCGCATCCGGCGCCCCGGCGCCTCAGATAGTTGTGCCATCACTTCGTAATCTGCCATCGAAAGATCATGTCCTTCTAGATCCATTTCGAGAGCATCCAGCAGTCTTCGTGAAGCGATGATGTAAGAGCGCCAAGCTTTCATCTCTCTTGGATTTAACCATTTTGTTTCGCTCTTTTTGCCGGCCATGTAATAAGGGTACGTGAAAAATGAGATAGTTGAAAGTTGAACTATCGTGCGATACTCGGGAAATACTTTTTCTCAATTAGGCTTATCGCTCTAAGGGGGCTACTTGGAACCAGAATTTGCAGAACCAGTAACTAACCGTCCTTCCCTAATTCGGTGGAGCATCGGCACAATCTTGGTGCTTCTATCCTGGTTGATTATTGGCACATTACTTACAGGGATCTCCGCGGCAAAATTCGATATCGATATCAATGCCCTAGCTGGCGAAGACCCGGCCTTACTGGCCTCCTATGAGCCATGGAAGGCTGCCACGACGATTCTTCTCTCTTTCTTTCCATTGCTACTGACCCCAATCCTCCTTCATAGATTTCTTCTCAAAGGTGGTTATAAGGCCCTCTTTACGAGAAGTACAAAGAGTTTTGGGGTCGAGGTAAGAATTGGGGCGCTCGCGATGATTGCAATTCTTCTTGCCACATCGATTCCAGACTTACTACTTAACTCTGATTCGTACAAATGGAGCTTCAATTCAGAGAAATTCCTTCCGTACCTTCTTGTGGCAATCCTCTTGATTCCAATGCAGACTACGGCTGAAGAAGTCTTTTATCGTGGCTGGATTCAACAGCGATTAGAGAACGGCCGAAGATCAATCTGGTTCGTATCTCTCGCAAATGGATTTCTTTTTGCACTTCC
>JBJSWS010000059.1:0-776 GCA_046085985.1 Actinomycetales bacterium | reverse complement strand
ATGCCGATACAGAGCTTTTGCAGAAATTTGCAGGACAACTTTCAGAATTGGAGCACAAACGAGCCCGCCACGTAATAACTGAGATTTCAAGAGTAGAAAAGGCAGTCTCTGCTCTGGAAAAAAATGATTTTATGATGCTAGGAAAATTGATTACAGAATCGCATATCTCACTTCGTGATGATTACAACGTGTCAGCCCCAGAGCTTGACCTTGCTGTTGCAACGTCCTTGAAGAATGGTGCCATAGGTGCGCGAATGGTTGGCGGTGGTTTTGGTGGAAGCGCTATTGCGTTGATCAAAGAAGAAGATGCAGGAGTAATTGCAAGTCAGATTGAGAAAGCATTTAAAGATTCAGGATTCAAACCGCCAAGATTTTTTGACTCACTTCCGAGTCAAGGTGCGAGAATTTTAAAAACTAATTAACTGGAGTTACAGAGATAACTTCAACGCCGCCGATTGCATTTAGGACGTTAACTAAGTCGGCTGGATCTGAACCAGGAATTGCAACAGTGATGTCATCTATTCCTCGGCCACCTTCTGAAGAGAGAACTACTAAGCCGCGGATATCTCCACCTGCAAAACCAATTGCAGATGCAACGGCACCGAGCGATCCAGGTCTATCTGGAAGAGCTACTCGGATTTTTACCATTGCCATAGAGCGCAGTCTAAGTGAAAAGCTCCCCGACTTGGACTCGAACCAAGAACCTGCCGGTTAACAGCCGGCTGCTCTGCCGATTGAGCTATCGGGGATTGCGGGCAAACTCTAGGTCAAGCCTT
>JBJSWS010000058.1:0-1566 GCA_046085985.1 Actinomycetales bacterium | reverse complement strand
AATTTCCTTTTACGCGCTTCTCAAAACCGGCATAAGAGTGGACAACAAACCATTCACCTGGCTTGGAACGAAGTTCTTCGCGGAACGCGGCAACTTCAGGAGAAACTTCTTCTTGAACTACTTCCTCTTCTAGTTCAATATCAGTATCAACTGCTTCAACTGCTGCTAACTGTTCTTCGCTCATATCCCCTCCTTACTCACCGAAAATAAATAAAACTAGTTGGGTTAATCCAAGATCGAAAAGCGAAACAACAGCGATAACGAAGGTAACGAATACCAAAACCACCGCTGTGTAAGTAGTCAACATATTTCGTGATGGCCAAACCACCTTACGAAGTTCGTTAATTACTTGACGATAGAAAAGTGGAATGCGACGGAAGAAACCAACTTTCTTCTCTGACTCTTCAGTCATTTTGTCTCACTCCTTTCTCTTTCCGTTTCAGTTCTAACTTTTACTTCTTCTTACAACTGCGCAGGGCAGGAGGGACTTGAACCCCCAACCGCCGGTTTTGGAGACCGGAACTCTGGCCAGTTGAGCTACTGCCCTTCGCGACGCGGACACGCAAAAGCATGACCTTTTCATAATCGAATTTTTGATTTACCCGATCAATCAAGCGCCGGACGCGCAAGTGTAGGTGAGGACCCCCGCTTCGGTAAAACTCGCCTAAACCCACGCTTATGGAAGACTCCCGCTCGTGAGCAAAGCCCGAATCTCCGCACGAATTGCCGCAATCGCAGAATCTGCGACCTTGGCGGTTGATGCAAAAGCAAAGGCGCTCAAAGCTGCCGGCCGACCAGTAATTGGTTTTGGCGCTGGCGAACCAGATTTTCCAACTCCGGATTACATCGTTCAAGCTGCAACTGATGCGGCAAAAGTTGTTGCAAATCATCGTTATTCACCAACACCAGGTCTGCCAGAACTTCGCGAAGCAATTGTTAAGAAAACTAAACGCAATTCCAATTATGAAATTACCGCTGACCAAGTTCTTGTAACCAATGGTGGCAAGCAAGCGGTCTATCAAGCATTTGCAACCATTGTAGATAAAGGTGATGAAGTAATCCTGCCTTCACCATTTTGGACAACATATCCAGAGTGCATCAAATTAGCCGGCGGCGTTGCAGTAGAAGTCTTCGCTGACGAAAGTCAAAATTATTTAGTAACAGTCGATCAACTTGAAAAGGCTCGCACCCCAAAGACAAAAGCGATTCTCTTCTGCTCGCCTTCTAATCCAACTGGTTCGGTTTATACAAAAGAGCAAGTTAAAGCGATCGCAGAATGGGCGCTAAAAAATGATCTCTGGATTATTACCGATGAGATCTACGAACACCTGCTTTATGACGGTGCTACTGCGCCATCGATTCCAGTTCTAGTTCCAGAGATGGCTGATCGCACAATAATTTTAAATGGCGTTGCTAAGACTTATGCGATGACTGGTTGGCGCGTAGGTTGGATGATCGGACCAAAAGATGTAATCAAGGCCGCCACAAACTTGCAATCACATCTAACTTCTAACGTCTCAAATATCTCACAGCGCGCTGCGATTGCCGCACTTAATAATGATTTAT
>JBJSWS010000057.1:0-1776 GCA_046085985.1 Actinomycetales bacterium | reverse complement strand
CGACATCGAAGCCATCATCCATTTTTGCCGCCATGGCATTGATCGTTGCAGCGTCATCACAGTGATCAGCCATGACGGTCACGATGAGGTTTCCTGTTGCTGCGTTGTATCCCGTGATCACCGCATTACTAAAGCTACCTTTCCGCGCTTCATTCCTCAGCAGTCTGATATTGGGTCGTCGCGCTGCATATTCTTCCACAATCGATTCGGTTCGGTCGTTGCAGTGATCGGCCACAATCAGTAACTCGCGACAAAATCGCTGAATTAGTTGAAGTTTCCGTTAAAGGTGGCGCCAAAGTTGAAACCGGTGGCGTTCTTCCAGATGGCCCCGGTGCCTTCTATCCACCAACAGTTCTCTCGGTCGAAAAAGATAATGAGATCTTGAAGCACGAAGTCTTTGGTCCGGTTGCTCCAATCGTTACTTTCGATACCGATGAAGAGGCAATCAAACTTGCTAATGACAGTGACTTTGGATTAATAAGTTACGTTTACTCTGGCGAACTTGGCCGCGCCATCCGCGTTTCTGAAGCCATTGATTCAGGCATGGTTGCTATTAATCGCGGTGTTATCTCAGACCCTGCCGCACCATTTGGTGGAAATAAGCAATCAGGTTTGGGCCGCGAAGGCGGTTTTGATGGCATCCACGAATTTCTACAGACCAAATACATTGGCGTAGAGATTTAAATCTGGCGGAGGATGAGGGATTTGAACCCTCGATAGGTTTCCCTATACACGCTTTCCAAGCGTGCGCACTCGGCCGCTATGCGAATCCTCCCGAGAATGGCAGAGGAGAAGGGTATCGGTGCTGCTAACTATGATTCACCGCAGATCCTCCGTGCGGCATTAACGTGCCGAACTCCCCCAGGGCTGGAAGGCAGCAAGGGTAGGCCCGCTCTAATGGGTGTGCGGGGGATCCTTTCGATTTCAATTTAAGATTAATAGAAAGGAAGGTCGATATGTCACTAGCTTTGTATCGCAAATATCGTCCTTCAATTTTTAAAGATGTAATTGGTCAAGAACATCTAACTGTTCCACTTTCAAATGCGTTGCAATCAGGACGAATTCATCATGCTTATTTGTTTTCTGGTCCACGTGGTTGCGGAAAGACTTCGAGTGCGCGCATCATGGCGCGATCACTTAATTGCGAAAAAGGACCAACCCCAGAACCTTGTGGCCTATGCCAATCTTGTAAGGATCTAGTTGCAAATGGCCCTGGATCTATTGATGTTATCGAACTTGATGCTGCGACCCATGGTTTGGTTGATGATGCCCGTGATTTAAGAGATAAAGCTTTCTTTGCGCCAGTAAATTCAAAGTACAAGATTTATATTATTGACGAAGCCCACCAGCTTGGGCCAGGTGCTGCAAATGCGCTTTTGAAAGTTGTTGAAGAACCGCCACCACATGTTTTATTTATCTTTGCTACGACCGAACCAGATAAATTAATTGCGACGATTCGTTCTCGTACCCATCACTATCCATTTAGGTTGGTTCCACCAGGAACTTTGCAAGATCACTTACAGAAAGTTTGCGAAGCTGAAGGCGTTAAAGTTGAAAAAGGTGTCTTGCCACTCGTAGTTCGTGCATCTGGCGGTTCGGTACGTGATTCACTCTCTGTTCTTGGCCAACTACTTGCAGGTGCAGGTAAAGATGGCGTTACTTATGAGATTGCAGTTCAACTCCTTGGTTTTACTGATGGCGCCTTACTTGATGATGCAGTCGATGCAATTGCAGCACGTGACCTCGGTGCGTTATTGCAAACCATTGATCGCTTAA
>JBJSWS010000056.1:0-886 GCA_046085985.1 Actinomycetales bacterium | reverse complement strand
TTTCATAACAACTGGCCGAGTTCTGGCATTTTCCCGTGCTTCTGGTCTAACAATTAGATCGACATAACGCTGGCGGACGCGAGTCTCCTCATTAAGGGGGTTATGTTCATTTGGCAGCGGTCGCAACGCTTTTGCCGCAAGTTGGTAACTTTCAGTAAGAATTGATAGTTCGCCACGCTTTGAAGTTATTACTTCACCAGTAACGCTGACGATATCGCCGATATCGATATCAGCTTTCCACTCTTCTAAAAGAGTTTCGCCAACTTTATCTAGCGAGAGCATTACTTGTAATTCAGTGCCATCACCTTCGCGCAACATTGCAAAGCAAAGTTTTCCGGTATCGCGTTTGAAAATTACTCGACCTGTAACACTTTCAGTCTTACCTGAGGCGGTATCAGTTGCTAAATCTCTAAATCGTTCGCGAACCTCTTTTAATGAGGCGGTTCTGGGAACTGAGACTGGATATGGAGTAACCCCACGAGCTAAGAGCGCATCGCGCTTTTCGCGGCGAATCCGTAATTGTTCGGGAAGGTCATTCTCCGTCATAGTGATGGCAGTCTAGCCATTTCGTTCATGAACTAGGCGTAAGCCAATCAAAGTTAAATCAGGTTCGTGATATTCAAGGGTCTCACTAATACCAAGAACTAATGGCGCTAAGCCACCAGTTGCGATGACGGAGACTTTTTTATTATTTGGATAAAGATCTGCTAACTCATCGATAATTCGTTCAACTAGTCCATCGACTTGGCCAGCAAAACCATAGATAGTTCCAGATTGCAAGGCTTCAACTGTGTTCTTACCAATTACCGACTTTGGTTTTATTAATTCGACTTTGCGCAACTGTGCAGCCTGAGCCGCAAGTGCTTCTACCGATATTTCAATTCCG
>JBJSWS010000055.1:0-15577 GCA_046085985.1 Actinomycetales bacterium | reverse complement strand
CCTACTGCGAAGAAGTAAAGCAGCGCAGCTGCGAGAATTGAAACAAAGTCCGCAACCAAAATTGTTCGGCGCGCACGTACCCATCCTGTTTCCACTGCTGAACGTAGTGAACGGCCTTCTCGAATTTCATCGCGAACACGTTCGAAGAAAACGATAAATGAGTCGGCAGTAATACCAATCGCAACGATGGTTCCCGCAATACCAGCAAGTGTGAGGGTGAATCCAACAGTCTTGCCCAATAGGAGCAGTGATAGAAGGACTTGAGCGGCGGCTAGCGCCAAGGAGCCAATTACCGCGATGGAAAGTGCACGGTAATAAAGAATTGAGTAAATAATAACGAGCAATAGTCCCAGTCCACCTGCTAACAAACCTGCACGTAACTGATCACTACCCAGAGTTGGAGATACTTGCTGCACTTCGCCACGATCAAAAGCGAGGGGTAGCGATCCATACTTAAGAACATTGGCTAGATCTTGCGCTTCTACTTGGCTAAAAGATCCAGTTATCTGGGCACGTCCACCCAATATCGCTTCATTGATTCTAGGCGCAGATACAACTGCACCGTCAAGAACAATTGCAACTTGATTTTGCGGCTGCGCTAAATTAACGACAGCTTGTGTTAATTCGCCAAACTTTTTCGCGCCATCGCCCGTGAAGTCGAGACTGACAAACCAGCCACTTGCACTTTGTGGATCGATTGCAGCAGTTGCACTTGAAACATCTCGACCGACAACTCTTGCGGGGGCCAGAATGTACCGAGCAACGCCATTTCGATCACAAGTTATTAAGTTAGCGTTTGGATCTTCGGTTCCGGATCCAACAGCTGAATTTTCTTTCGTACAATCCAATTGGGTAAATTGCGAGATTTCAGAAGCGCTCAAATTGAGACCTGTTGTTAAATCTGCATCAGAGGGCGTCGGTACGGCTCCGGTTTCCACCAGAACTTGTCGGAATCTAAGTTCTGCAGTCTGACCAACTAAATCCACAATCCGTCTGCCCGTTTCGCCTGGTACCGCGATCACAATCTGGCGATTGATACCGGTTCCTTCTGCGGTAACTTCGCTCTCAGCAACACCCAAAGAGTCAACACGTTGTCTAATGATCGCAACCGCCTGATCAATCGATTCGGCCGTTATTGTTCCTGAAGTTCCACTTTGTACTCGCGGCTGCAACGTAACGCTAGTTCCGCCACGAAGATCTAGTCCGAGATTGATCGATGTTGCACCAATGGATAGTGCAATTCCAAATAGTGCTGCGGTGAGAAAGAGGTGGATGAAAAGGGTTCTGCCAGGTTTCGACTTCTTGGCATTTCCGGAATTTCGAGTGACAGAACTAAAAGACATAGGGCGAGATTCTATGGTTGTAAGTCGGTACTGTCGAAAAGCTCAGGCGTTTGCGCAGGTGGTTTTAGGCCAAGGTGGCGCCAAGCGAGCGCAGTTGCGGTTCTGCCCCTTGGTGATCGAATCATAAATCCGCTCCTGACCAAGAATGGCTCTGCCATCGATTCCACGGTTTCGCGTTCCTCTCCGACAGCCATTGCAATCGTATTCAAGCCAACTGGCCCGCCGCCAAATTGCTCAACTAGGGCTTTAAGAATTGAGAGATCTAAACGATCTAAACCTTTTTCATCAACTTCATAAATTTCAAGAGCCTTCTTTGTGATCTCTCCAGTTACGACAGAATCAGCATGAACCTCGGCGTAATCGCGGACTCGGCGCAATAATCGGTTGGCAATTCTAGGAGTGCCTCGAGATCGCATACCTAACTCCTTGACTGCGTCTTCCGTAATTGAAATATTTAACAATTTGGAGCTTCGTAAAACAATATTCTCAATATCGCTTTGATCATAGTAATCAAGGTGCGCTGTGAAGCCAAAACGATCTCTCAATGGAGCTGGCAGTAGTCCGGCACGCGTTGTTGCACCTACCAATGTGAAATGCGGGAGAGAAAGTGGAATTGCAGTTGCACCTGGCCCTTTCCCGACAATTACATCTACCCGAAAATCCTCCATAGCCATATAAAGCATTTCCTCAGCCGGTCTTGCCATCCTATGTATCTCATCTAAAAAAAGAATTTCGCCTTCGACTAATGATGAAAGAACAGAAGCTAAATCACCTGCATGTGTTATCGCCGGACCGCTAGTAATACGAATCGGTGTACCCATCTCCGCAGCCACAATCATGGCCAACGTGGTTTTTCCAAGGCCCGGCGGTCCGGATAAAAGAATATGGTCTGCTGGAGCAGATCGTTCGCGAGCCGCCCTGAGAAGTAAATCAATTTGATCACGCACTCGTTTTTGGCCAACAAAATCTGCCAGATTCTCTGGCCTAAGTGCCTGTTCCGCACTGATATCTTCTGGTGAAAGGTTTGAGCCTAAAGATTCGTTCATCGCTTTGCCTGGCTCAAAGTAATCTTCAATAACTCACTTAATTGCAGCTCATCAGGGTTACTAATAGTTTCTAAAGTTTTATCAATAGCCTGATCTGCTTCCTTAGCAGAATAGCCAAGGCTTGTTAGCGCATCCCTCAGTGAGGCTCGCCATTTCCCGCCGAGTCGATCTCGCTGTTGGGCAGAATTACCAAATTTATCTTGTAGCTCTAAAACGATACGTGATGCTACTTTCTTGCCAATTCCCGGAACTTTCTCGAGGGCTTTTAGATCTCCGGATCCAATGGCAACGCGCAAATCCTCTGGAGTAAAACTTGAAAGTAAGGAATGTGCAACTTTGGGGCCTACACCTGTAACGGTCTGAACCTGATTGAACAATTCGCGTGCTTGGATATTTCTAAATCCAAAAAGTGTTGAAGAATCTTCCCTGATGACTTGCGAAGTAAATAGATCTATCTTCTCGCCTACCTGTAACGAGGCAGCTATTTCCGGAGCGACCAATATTTCATAGCCCAAACCATTTACATCGACAACTACAGATGTCAGACGCACCTCAAGCAGTTGGCCAATCACACGAGCTATCACTGATTTTTCTTTCTACTAGAAAGGGTCACAATGCGCTTTCGCTCCGCTTTAGCGGCGATAGCGAGTCGATTATTGCCCGCACCTCTCCAATGATGGCAGATTGCCAAGGCAATCGCGTCGGTTGTATCCACCGGAGAAGGGGTTTCTAATAAACCCAAGATTTTCACAACCATCTTTGCTACTTGTTTTTTGTCAGCTCTACCCGAGCCAGAGACCGCTGCTTTTACTTCAGTTGGAGTATGCATCGCGATAGGTAATCCAGATTTTGCAGCAATAAGTAATGCAACTCCCGCCGCTTGCCCAGTTGCCATTGCAGTTTTTACATTTAACTGAGAGAAGACACGTTCGACTGCTATGACATCAGGTTTTACCCGACTTATCCATCTATTTAATTCTTCTTCCAAGTTTAAAAGTCGTATTTCAAGTGGATCACTTGTCGAAGTTTGTATGACTCCACAATCATAGAGTTTCAACTTGGCATCTTTGGACTTTTCTACAACGCCGATACCGCATCGGGTCAATCCAGGATCTATACCAAGAACTCTCACGCAAGGAGAATAATAAGTATCTACCGCTTGCTAAGTAAGGCTCGCCATTACTTCATCAGAGATATCAAAGTTTCCGTAGACATTCTGCACATCGTCCAAATCTTCAATTGCATCAATAAGTTCCAAAACCCCTTTTGCGGTTTCACCCTCAATAGGAATCGATACTGAAGGTAAAAATGAGGTATCGGCCGATTCATACTCGAAATTTGATTTCTTTAAAGCCTCTTTAATGGCAACTAAATCGGTTGGAGCGCTGACAATTTCATAACTATCCCCTATGTCATTTACATCCTCTGCTCCAGCTTCAAGTACAGAGTCAAGTATCAAATCCTCAGTTAAGACTTTCCCATTATTCTCTTTCTTAACAATGACAACGCCTTTTCGGTCAAATAGGTAACCAACTGATCCTGGATCGGCCATCGTTCCACCGTTGCGAGTTACTGCTACGCGCACCTCTGAAGCGGCTCGATTTCGGTTATCTGATAAACATTCAATTAATATCGCAACGCCACCGGGACCATATCCCTCATACATAATCGTTTCCCAATTTGATCCACCTGCTTCTGCTCCAGATGCTCGCTTGAGCGCGCGGTCAATATTGTCGCTCGGCACCGAATTCTTTTTAGCCTTCGTAATGGCATCATAGAGAGTTGGATTAGCAGCTGGATCGGAACCACCGTTTCGAGCCGATACTTCAATAGCTTTAATATATTTTGCAAATGCTTTTGATCTTTTTGAGTCAATCAAAGCTTTCTTACGTTTGATTGTCGCCCATTTGGAATGTCCTGACATTACGAAGCTACCTTTGAATGTTGAGCTACAACTTGCTCTACAAAATATTTATGCACACGGATATCTCCAGTAAGTTCTGGATGAAAGGAAGTCGCCAAGATGTTTTTGGCGCGGACTGCAACGGCATGTCCGCCTACTTCTGCAAGAACTTCAACATCCTTTCCAACCTTCTCAATCCAAGGGGCTCTGATAAAAACCGCTGGAAATGCCGGACCAGCCATTCCTTTTACCTTTAGATCCACTTCGAAAGAATCCACTTGTCGCCCAAACGCATTACGACGAGCAACCACATCAAGCCCGCCAAAACTCTCTTGCCCAACAATTGCATCTTCAACTTTGTCGGCAAGGAGTACTAGTCCAGCGCATGAACCGTAAACCGGCATTCCGTTTTCAATTCGATTTTTAATGGCATCAAAGAGTCCAAAAGCTCTTGCTAATTTGCTTATTGTTGTTGATTCGCCGCCAGGGATTACTAGACCATCGATCTCTGTTATCTCTTCCAAGCGCTTTACCGGAAAGGCAGATATGCCACATTCATTAAGCGCGACGATGTGTTCACGAACATCACCTTGGAGCGCCAAGACTCCAATTTTCACTTTTCCTACCAACCTCGTTCTGCGAGTCGATGTGGAACCGGAATATCTGAGACATTAATTCCAACCATAGCCTCACCAAGTCCGCGAGATTGTTCAGCTACTACTTTTGGATCACTGTAGTAAGTAGTTGCTTTTACGATAGCTGCAGCACGTTTTGCAGGATCTCCCGATTTGAAAATTCCTGAGCCAACAAATACTCCATCAGCTCCAAGTTGCATCATCATTGCCGCATCTGCTGGAGTTGCAATTCCGCCCGCTGTAAAAAGGACGACCGGAAGCTTTCCAAGCTGTGCAACTTCTTTTACTAAATCGAATGGAGCTTGCAGCTCCTTAGCAGCAACATAGAGATCATCCTCGCGCATAGATTGCAATCGGCGAATCTCGCCAGCTATTGAACGCATATGAGTTGTCGCATTTGAAACATCTCCCGTTCCTGCTTCGCCTTTTGATCGAATCATTGCTGCGCCTTCGTTAATTCGCCGCAGAGCTTCACCCAAATTAGTTGCGCCGCATACAAAGGGAACGGTGAAGTTCCATTTATCGATGTGGTGCGTGTAATCAGCCGGAGTCAAAACTTCTGACTCATCGATGTAATCGACTCCAATTGCTTGCAAGATTTGTGCTTCAACAAAGTGACCAATACGAGCTTTAGCCATGACCGGAATCGAAACGGCTTTTTGAATCGCTTCAATCATGTCTGGATCTGACATTCTTGCAACGCCACCTTGCGCTCTGATATCTGCAGGGACTCGCTCTAAAGCCATCACCGCAACCGCGCCAGAATCTTCAGCAATTTTGGCCTGCGTCACATCGACGACATCCATAATTACGCCGCCTTTGAGCATCTCTGCCATGCCGCGCTTCACGCGAGCCGTACCTAGTTGTTTATCAGACATAAGGCGATTGTACTTAACAAAGGAAAAGGTGCGAATCAAACAATTTCCCGAAAGAAATATGCGAGGTTTACTTCTTTTCGGCCGGCGGATAGGTAAAAGCAGGTTCCTGATCAGTTAGGAATATCCAAACTTGGCCATCCGCAAAGAGCGCACTAGAGCCATCTGGCAAAGTCCATTCGGTTGGCGAATCCGCCGTTGGTCTACTCCATTTCACTTCCGTAGCAGTGCCATCTCGTAAGAGAAAAGCTCGACCATTTCCAACGACCTCATTCTTGGGAGTAACGCCGCCAAACTTGTCACCGTACTGTGAAGGATGAATATTGATGATTTGAATAATCATCATATTGCTTCCTAACTGCTTCCCCTCGGATCCAAAATTTGGTTTTCCATCGAAGTCCAATAGGAATTTTTCCTTCTCTTGATCCCAATTCATTTCGTAAGTTGCATTGGGCCAATCAACGCGTGCGCTCGTTACCGATGTTGCAAACTCTGATTTCTTACCGTGTTTCCAGCCAACAGATTTCACAGTTTCAACTTCATCAGCCTTCGGGAGTAACGCATCTATCTTCACCATCATTGCGTAAGGAGCTTTCCTAGCGGGATCTGTTACGTAAATACTCGGCGGGTTTCGCTCTGCACTCAAATTTACTAAGTTGGCAGTTTCCAAAACTGGGCGCAGCTTGCTTTGAGCGCCACTATACATAAACCCTACTTTGCCAAATTGCGCCAATATGTCGATATCGGAAATTCTTGCTGACCTAACCGGTCCAACTTGAGTTGGATAAATATCTGTATAGATCGCCATTAATCTTGTTAGTCCGGCCTCAACCTGAGTTACAAATATGACATCAGCATTTGTTAACCCTTCTTGGGGGTGTGAAAAACTTGTATCGTCAATCTTGACCGCAATAACTTTTCGATTATTTCCAACTAAATTTGTCAGGACATTTCGCTCTGGTTCAGGGCCCGAAAGTGGAAGATTGACGCCACATGACGAAACAAAGCTCAAAACAATCGCAGCACTTAATCCGATTATTGAGCCGCGCTTAAATTTAAATAACATCATCTTCAAATGGGTAAATAACGGGAAGCGGAGCGCTTCCCGCCAATCGAAAGAGCCGATAAATCATTTTCGAACGTCGATTTTGAGTCGAAGTTACGGCCTCTCTATGAATTGCGATTGCAATTCTGACTCTCTCAGTCACTGAATCTAACTCGTCAAATATCTCACGATGTAAATGAGGAATATCGCTTTCATCTCTAAGCAGTCTTAGCGCTTCAGATAAACTACTTTCGGCCTCACTTCTCTCGGAAATCTCCGCTTCTCTTGCTTGATGCGCGGCAACTGTGAGGATGAGATTGGATGCCGGATCTATTTCGGTGAAGTGGGCTATTTCAAGTGCGATCGCTGCCCGGCGCTGCAAAATTGAATCTAGGTTCGCCCAGGATGTTTCAACCCTGTGATGCAATCTATCCAAGCGATTTGCGGATACGGCTAGATACCAAATAAAGAAAAGAAGAGCTGTAATGAATAACAATGCTTCGGTCATTAATTCTCTTCCCGATTCAAGAATCTGAGCCAACCCCGCTGCTCTGAGCCAACGCTCACTTTTTCACCAGAACCAATTGCATGTAGATATACATTCATTATTTCTGGTCCAACAGTTTCCCAATCAAATCTCTCTGCTCCCGCTTGCGCACTGGCTGATAGAACCTTTCGCTTTTCAACATCATGCGCAAGTAAAATAACCTGCTTGGCTAAATCCTGACTATTTTCATTCTGAAAGATTAGACCATTTCGGCCATCACTTAGAACTTGTCTAAATGCCGGTAGATCACTAGCCACAATTGGCGTACCGCTTGCCATTGCCTCAGCCAGAATGATTCCGAAAGATTCACCACCGGTATTTGGTGCTATATAAATGCTGACAGATTTGAAGAATGAAGCCTTCTCTTCATCTGACAATCTTCCAAGAAACTCGATCCGGTTACGCAAATTTGGTGAGACTGATTGCATAACTTCCAAACCTTCACCTGGACCGGCGATTAATAATCGAGTATTGGGAACAGCGCGAACAATGTCAGGCAGAGCATCAAGCAGAATCTTAAGACCTTTACGTGGCTCGCCGAATCGTCCAATAAATCCAATTGTGAAATCTCTCTCCCATGGCTTATTTGGAAGAGCCGAGCTAAAGAAATTTGTGTCAATTCCATTTGGGATAACCAGAGCATCCGTATCCAAATGCGTTGTTAAAGTCTCTCTTGCGACCTCGCTTACAGCAATTCTTGCTCGCAATTTTTCAATAATCGGCTCGAGCAAAGGAGTTATTGCAAAGGCAACTTTCTGCTTTGGTGCTGCTGCGTGAAATGTTCCAACCATCGGACCATCGCCAATTGCACAGGCCAAGAGAGACAGTGAAGGGATAGCCGGTTCGTGAAGATGTAGAACATCAAAAACATTACTCGAAATCCATTGACGAACGCGAGATGCCGCTAATGGACCAAACAAAACCCTGGCCACTGCTCCGTTATAGGGAATCGCAACTGGTTTGCCAGCTGGCACTACAAAATCTTCCTCGGTGATTACATTCGATATCGATGGAGCAAGAACTGAAACTTCATGACCTTTGCTCTGGAAAAATTTAGCCAAATCTCTTATGTGAGCCTGCACTCCCCCCGGAATATCCCATGCGTATGGTGAAACCATGCCAATCTTCATGATCGCACCTGGAAGTTTTCATCAATGAAGATACGTTGTTGCATATGCCAAGAAGTTGGTGATTTAGCTATGTCTTTTGCGAATTGATCGGCAAGCTCTTGGGTAATTCGGTTTATTTCAGAATTTTCCGACTCATTTTTCTTTGGAATGAAGGGACCATTGAATTCGATTTCTATTCCAGAATCTGTATAGGCCACGTATGCGGTAATCAACGTTGCGTTCGTACGCATAGCTAACAATGCTGGCCCGGCAGGCATACGAGCAGTCCCTCCGAAAAATTGAACTGGCACCCCAGATTTACTTAGATCTCGATCTGCAACAAGGGCAACAAGGGCGCCTTTTTTTAACCGTACTATCAACTCTGGAATTACATTCGAATCAAGATCTAAAACACTCATACCCATGGATTCTCTATGCTGCAAGAACTTGCGAAAAAGTTTCTCTGGCTTTAGATGCTCGGCAACTGTATTTACTTGAATTCCTTTTAAGCAGAAATAAAGTCCAGCGTGATCCCAATTTCCGGCATGAGGTAGGGCAACAATTACACCTTTGCCGGCTGCGAATGCATCAACTAGCAATTCCTCCCTTTTGGTTTTAACTGTTGCGGCTATTTCTCTGCTATCCCAAGTCGAAATTCGGAAAGTATCGCACCAATAACGCATCGCATTTCTTAAACCATCTCTAACGTAACCCTCAACTAAATCTGAGTTCTTGGAGGCAAGAACATGTTGGTAATTATTTCTTAAATGTTTAACTCGTTTTCTATTCCTGATGTACGCAATATCCGCAAGAGTTTCGAATAACTTATAAGCCCCATTCCTAGGCATCTTTCTTATAAACAACCAAAGTGCCGAGTAGGTTAGATAAACTAATTGATCCTTGAATGAACTCATTTCTGATAGACAATCTTCATTCGCTGATAAATGGTATGAACTCCAAGTATTAAAAGTACTGGAATTGCAAATAGGAATGAATTCATAAAACCTAATCCGTATAAGCCAGTTGCTGTAAGAATTAGGATCAAACGCTCGGTACGTTCGGCATAACCAACATTACATTCGTAACCTAGACTCTCGGCGCGAGCACGTATATATGGAATAAGCCCAGATACAAGAAGAGCTGCCAAAACTAATTTTGCTTCAAGATCTAGGGTTTCGTTTATTCCAAAATAGACTCCAAAGAGAATCGCAGCATCACTTAATCGATCAAGAGTCGAATCAAGGAGAGCCCCCCATTTAGTTCCCGAGGTTTGCGAGATTCTTGCCATAGTTCCATCTAAAAGATCACTAAGAACAAAGAAGGTCACAAAGATGGTTCCGATGAAGAATTTTTGGTTGCTGAAGAAATAGAGAGATGACGCGATGACTCCAATAGACCCAATTACTGTCATGCCATTGGCTGTTAGGCCAAGTTTGAGTAAACCCTTACATAGCGGAGTAATGAGTTTGGTTACGGGGGCTCGTAAAATCTTCTGAATCATTGGATACATCGTAGGCTCTTGCCGTGATCGAAAGCGAGAACGTGGGCCAGAACGTCCTGCGAGAAATTCATATGCTTCTTGCCTTCCATGAAGATACCCAACCGCAAGGGTCCCTTTTTAAATGTCATGCAGCAATACATCAGTTACCAATCCCAAAGATGGCAAAGCCTGTCTTTTCCGATGACTCTAAAATCGATTTATTCGCACTTCTAGTAGATGCACGAACTGGAATATCTACAGAAATGATCGAACTTTGGCAGCACTATCAGGAACGTCAATTTCCACGGATCATGATTGTCCAGGGAATCGAGTTCTCTGAATCTGATTTCGACGATATCGTGCTAATTGGCAATCGAGTCTTGGAGCCGTTTGCTACTCCATTTCTTGTCCTGCACGATGATCTTGGAATTCCAACAGCGTTAATATCTCTTGAAGATAATCTCGTGCATGACTATTCCGGAGTGGAAGCGAATCGATTCTCTGCTGATAGCGAGCTAGTTGAGCTGGTATCTGATTTCCAAGAAGAATATCTGCAACTTTACAAAGAGCTTGGCGATGATGGTTTTTTCCAAGGAATCTTTGCAATTGCTATTCCTGTTGGCAGCTCAAAGCCATTTGGAATCGAAGAGCTAAATGGAATTATTGAATCTCTCGCCAAGCGCTAGCGATCTCTTCTCTGCTTTCCGAAAGGAGTTTCGGAAGCACTTTTGTCTGCCCAATTAATGGCATGAAATTCGCATCCCCGCTCCATCTTGGAATGATGTGTTGATGAATGTGTGCGGCTACTCCGGCACCTGAAATCTCTCCTTGATTCATTCCGAGATTGAATCCTTCGGCATTGGAGACTTTTCTTAAGACACTCATGGCACGGCTGCTCAAGAAAGTGATCTCGTTTCTTTCGGCTTGCGTCAAATCTGTAAGGTCAGCGACATGTCGGTAAGTGCATACTAAGAGATGCCCCGGGTTGTATGGATAAAGATTGAGGACCACGTAAGCATCTTCACCTCGAAATACAACTAAACCTTTTTCATCATCTTGATTAGGTATCTCGCAAAATGGGCAATTTGAGCCACCATTTTTATCTGGACAATTTTCCCCCGATAGATAGGCCATTCGATGAGGTGCCCATAGCCTTGACCAGCGATCGGGTATGCCGACTCCCATCAAACTTGCTTTCTACTTTCAATTGCTTCGGTTATCTCTTTGATTGCAGCAGAGACCGAAATTCCATTTCTTTGCTCACCGTTTCGATACCTAAATGAAACTGCACCATTTTTTTGATCTTCTTCACCAGCAATCAACATAAATGGAATCTTCTCCGCCTGTGCATTTCTAATCTTCTTCTGCATGCGATCATCAGAGGAATCAATCTCTGCCCTAACTCCACTCTTCTTAAGTTGACTAATGATTTCTTCAAGATAGGGCGTAAAAGCTTCAGCAACCGGTATGCCTCTTACCTGAACTGGAGCAAGCCAAGGTGGAAATGCGCCAGCGTAGTGTTCAGTCAATACTCCAAAGAATCTCTCAATTGATCCGAATAAGGCGCGGTGAATCATTACTGGCCGTTGTCTTGATCCATCAGATGCTTGATATTCGAGGTCAAACCGCTGCGGAAGTTGAAAATCCACCTGAATCGTGGACATCTGCCATGTTCTTCCAATTGCATCTTTAGTTTGTACCGAAATTTTCGGTCCATAAAAAGCGGCACCGCCTTCATCGAGAACCAATTCTAGATTTTGCTTCTGTGCTGCGGTCCTTAGGATCTCAGTCGCTCGAGTCCAGTCTCCATCCGAACCTACGAACTTTTCACTGTTTTTTGTTGATAACTCTAAGTAGAAGTCTGTCAATCCATAGTCACGAAGAAGATTCAAAACGAAGGTAAGTAGTTGATCAAGTTCGGCAGGCATCTGCTCGGGAGTACAGTAAATGTGAGCATCATCTTGGGTAAAACCTCTTGCTCTGGTAATCCCGTGTACAACGCCTGACTTTTCGTAACGATAAACCGTTCCAAATTCAAAAAGTCTAAGTGGAAGTTCTCGATAAGACCTTCCTCTGGATGAATAAATTAGATTGTGGAATGGGCAGTTCATAGGCTTCATGTAATACTTTTGACCAGCACGCTTAACTGTTCCATCTCCATGGAATTCCTCATCCATGACCATTGGCGGGTACATGCCTTCGGAGTACCAATCCAAATGGCCCGACTTTTCGAAAAGAGCAGATTTTGTTAAGTGCGGTGAATAGACAAATTCGTAACCTTCTTCAACATGGCGGCGTCGTGAATATTCCTCCATCGCCATACGAACTATTCCACCTTTTGGATGGAAGACAGCAAGCCCAGAACCAATCTCCTCGGGGAATGAGAAGAGATCTAATTCTGCGCCGAGTTTTCTATGGTCACGTTTTTCTGCCTCAGCTAGAAATTCTAAATATGCATCGAGCAACTCTTGGGAAGGCCAAGCTGTTCCGTAAATTCGTTGCAGCATTGGATTCTTCTCGGATCCTCGCCAATATGCTCCGGCGCTTCTCATCAACTTAAAAGCTGGAATGTATTTCGTAGAAGGCAGATGCGGTCCCCGGCAGAGATCACTCCATACCGGTTCCCCATCTCTTCCTAGGTTGTCGTAGATTGTTAGTTCCCCAGAGCCAACTTCCGCACTTGCCCCCTCGGCAATTTCAGAACCCTTCAACTTAATTAATTCGCATTTGTAAGGCTCATCCTTTAATTCGGTTAACGCAGCCGAATCTGTTGTAACACGCCTTCTAAACCTCTGACCATCTTTAATGATCTTACGCATCGCTGATTCAAGTTTTAGTAAATCTTCTGGAGTAAAAGGATTTTTTGGGTCAAAGTCATAGTAAAAACCATCTTTAATTGGCGGGCCGATTCCTAACCTAGTTTGAGAAAAAATTGCCTGTACTGACTGCGCCAAAACATGAGCGGTCGAATGCCTAAGAATTGATAGACCTTCAGGAGAATCGATTGCGATGGTTTCTACAACATCGCCTTCGGCAACGTCGCTCCAAAGATCGCGCGGTGCTCCATTTATTTTGCAAGCAACGATTGCCTTCTCACCGGGCTTGATTCGATCCGGATAAACCTCTTCGCAGATTTGCGTTACTTTCGTTCCGGGTGAGACAACTTTCTTCGCGCCATCGAAGGCGAAAGATATTGAATTTGAAGACGCGTTACTCACTTGGCGAGGTTACCAAAGAGCCTTATGCGTGGAAGATAAGTAGATAGAGAATTCCAAGTAGCGCGCCTCCTGCGATAAAGAGGTATTTCACCCAAAGTGGAATTCCAAATCGCTCCGAAGTTGCTTGCGCTATTGATTTAGTTCGTCGAATTGCACTGGCGGCCCAGGCGTACTCTGTCGCTAATATTCCAAGCCCAGCTAGAAGAACTAGTAACCCAGGTCCCGGAGCAAAAAGGAAGATTGTTCCAACAATCGTAATGGCTCCACCCACGACACCAATAAAAATCCGCCAGATGAGCGATCCATATGGACTGGCCTTTATCTGGTCTCGAATCTTCATAAGGAAAGGTTACCTAATATCCAGGCATGAAATTCAACCTGCAACCGTTCTAGTAAGTGTGAATGTGGAAAGACTTTTCCGTCAACTTCCTGAATCCTTTGTATCTCTCGTAAGCTTGAAGTGAGTGCGATGGCATCAATCTTGCGTACGTCTTCCTTATTTAAAGATAACTCCTCAACTCCAAAGTTATCGATTAGCAACTGGCGAGTTACCCCAGGTAGGCAACCCGAACCAAGTGGCGGTGTCCACCACTTACCCTCAAGAAAAAAGATGATGTTGCAAGTTGTGGCCTCAACCAATTCATCGCTATCGCAAATGATGGAGTCGTCAAAACCAACTCTTTGAGTATCAGCTCTAAGTTCTAAACGTTCCCGGTAATTGGTGCTCTTATAGGACAACCTGTTGCTGATCTCGCTATTGATTAGGTTGACCCTCAAATTCTCTTTGAATGACGGAAGCGCCTGGTGCGAAAAAGTTAATCTGCCAATTGAGTCAACTACGAGGCGTAAATGTCCAGAATCTTGTCGATAATTCTCCAGATAGGAATAAGTCTGCTCTTCGATTTCATCGATAGAAGGTGCCGTTATCTCTAAATCGTTGATTCCTCTCTGCAGCCGTTCTAGATGTTCGGCTAAGCCAAAAGGTTTATTCTGATAAGTTCGTAGAGTTTCAAAGACACCAGCGGCGTCAAGCCAAGATTCATTATTCATGCTTATCTAGAAGATGTTTCTACTAAGGAGATTAATTTTCGAGCTTTGAGTTCGGTTTCTTCCCATTCAGCTTCTGGATTGCTGCCCCAGGTTATTCCTGCGCCAGTTCCGAACTTAATTTCTTGCCCGGTTCGCCAGAACATTCTGATTCCAACTGAGATTTCAGCTCTACCATCTTCCACCCAGCCCAAGATTCCACAATAGGGGCCGCGCTTACCTTCATATTTTTTAATCATTTGCACCGCTGCGCTCTTTGGCGCTCCGCTTACAGATCCTGGTGGCATCAAGAGCGACAATACTTTGGCAATTGAAAATTCTTCTCTGATCTTGCCTTGAATATCCGAAACGAGATGAAAGAGCCCAGGATGTTCTTCAGCTGCGAGCAATCTTGGCGTCGTAACGCTACCTGGAACCGAAACTTGGCTTAAATCATTACGCATCAAATCTACAATCATTAGATTTTCGGCTCTATCTTTCTCAGGAAAATTTCTCGTTGCCGAAGTCCCTTTTATTGGACTAGTCAATATTTCTGAGTCAGTTAACGAGAGAAAGCGCTCTGGTGAAGCTGATGCAATTTCAATACCTGGCAGATTCATATAGGCAGCAAACGGAGCTGGATTTTCCTTAAGAATACGGTTGAAGAGTCCTTCTATGGAGGAACCATTAACCAGAGAGCTGGATAAGATTCGACAGGCATTCACTTGATAGTAATCACCATCTGCAATCTGGTGGCGAATTTGCTCTACGTAGTCACAGTATTGTTCTTTTGAAAAACTGGAATTCCAATTACTAGTTTGAAATGATGAATCACTCTCTGGAAAATCTGAATTCTTAACATCACTAAATCGAGCGAGAGTCCACTCACCCTCAAAAGTCCCAAGTACTGCCCAGAATCCTGGTTCCGAAAGCGCTGCAATATCGTTACGAACTTCCACGAGGTTCTCTGCCAGACGACCTGACATCCAAAAGCGCTCCATACCTGGCGAGGTTACCTTTGAGATCCAACTCAAAGTTGGGGCTCTTGCCTCTGTACGATAGATTTTGCCTCCTTCATCGCATCAACCAGTGTGAATGAATATGCGGACGTAGCGCAGTTGGTAGCGCGGAACCTTGCCAAGGTTCAGGTCGCGGGTTCGACCCCCGTCGTCCGCTCGAGAATTAGATCTAAGGATCTAATGGGATGAAATCTGGTGGAGTGGCCGAGAGGCGAGGCTCGGGACTGCAAATCCCGCTACACGGGTTCAAATCCCGTCTCCACCTCGAACGGACGATTAGCGCAGCGGTAGCGCACTTCCTTGACATGGAAGGGGTCACTGGTTCGATCCC
>JBJSWS010000054.1:0-1115 GCA_046085985.1 Actinomycetales bacterium | reverse complement strand
ATGCATATCTTTGATCCCTTGGCGAACCATCAAGGTTCGCTCCAATCCCATGCCAAATGCGAAACCAGAGTATTCATCCGGATCAATGCCACAATTTTCAAGCACCCTTGGATTTACCATTCCACAACCGCCCCATTCGATCCAGCGATTGTTAAACCAGACATCCACTTCAGCGCTTGGTTCGGTAAATGGAAAGAATGAAGGTCTCAATCTAGTTACCGCATCCGCTCCGAACATCTTTACGGCAAATGCATCTAACGTACCTTTTAGATGCGCCATATTAATATCGGTATCAATTACCAAACCTTCAACTTGGCTAAATACTGGACTGTGAGTGGCATCCAATTCATCGGCGCGATATGTGCGGCCAGGAGAAATAATGTAAATCGGTGGCTTCTGAGTAAGCATAGTGCGTGCTTGAACCGGCGAGGTATGAGTTCTAAGCACTAAACCCGATTCAAGAGGTTCGATAAAAAATGTATCTTGCATAGTTCTGGCTGGATGATCTGTCGGAATATTTAAGGCATCGAAATTTAGCCATCCACTTTCAAGTTCTGGACCTTCTGCAACTGAATAACCCAATGATAGGAAGTAGTCAGAGATTTCATTCTTAATGATTGTTAAAGGATGTAAGCCACCTACATGTTCTCGAATTGCTGGCAGAGTTATATCCACAACTTCTTCCAGAAGTACTTTCTGATCTCGTAGTAACTCCAGCTCTTTTGTACGAGCATCTAAGGCAGCATTAATTTCAGCGCGCGCTGCTCCTATTAATTTACCAAGCTCTGCCTTTTGCTCTGCAGGAACTGCGCCCAAAGATCTACTAGCGCTAGCAATCGGTGATTTATCGCCTGCATGGACAAGCCGAGCGCTCTTTAAGGACTCTAGGTCGGTAGCGGCTTTAAATGCTGTTTCGGCGTTTTTAACCCAAGTATCGATCTCAGCCGCGTTCATGGGGTGGATTCTATCTGCGGGAACTTATTTTCCGCGGGATATTTGGTACATCACAATTGAGGCAGCGGCAGCCAAATTTAAGGATTCTGCATTACCTGGCATCTTTATTGAAATTCTTGTGGCCCCCGCAAATCTTCTTTCCAAAGCAGGTATTCCTCGGG
>JBJSWS010000053.1:0-2457 GCA_046085985.1 Actinomycetales bacterium | reverse complement strand
ATTGATTTACCTTGATTGGAATATAGGTAGTCGTGCCACCATATTCTTTTCGGCCAATCATTCGCTTTGCATATTGAACTGGAATTCTTCGCTGAGATTGTTCAACAAATACAACAGCTGCGACGATGAGGACTCCGACCGCCATAATAAATAGGAAGGTTCCCCAGCCACGAGAAAGTCTGATTGACCAGAGCTGGCTTGGGAAGGTTGCCGCGATTGAAGTAAAGATCAAGATCGACATACCGTTGCCGACGCCGCGATCTGTAATCAATTCACCGAGCCACATAATTACTGCGGTACCTGCAGTCATTACGAAAACCATGGTGGTGATTCGAATCCAAGAAGTATCAGGGATGATCTCTTCGGTACATCCTTGAATCAAACGACCAGGAGTACGTGCCACTGCAAGTAGACCAGATGTTTGAAGAACGGCAAGACCAACAGTTATATAACGAGTGTATTGAGTTAGCTTTGCAGTTCCGGATTGTCCTTCTTTTTTCAAGGCATCAAATCGTGGAATCACAACAGTTAGAAGTTGGACGATGATTGATGCGGTGATGTAAGGCATGATGCCGAGAGCAAAGACAGATAACTGAAGTAATGCACCGCCGCTAAATAGATTAACTAGACCTAGTAAGCCACCGGTATCTACATTTGCAAGACAGCGTTGGACTGCTACATATGAAACACCAGGTGTTGGAATTACAGAGCCAAAGCGGAAGAGCGCCATGATGGAAAGAGTGAAGAAGATTTTGCGACGTAGGTCAGGCGTACGAAACGCCTTACCGAATACTGATAGCAACACTTTCTTTCTCCTTCTTCTTACGCGTTCTCTTAAAAACTCTTTATTAGAGAGTCTTTACGCTACCTCCAGCAGCTGCAATCTTCTCTGATGCAGATGCTGAGAAACTGTGGGCAGTTACATTGACCTTAACTGAGATATCGCCATTACCGAGAACCTTTACTGGATGGCCAGTGCGAGCTGCGCCAACTTTATAAAGATCAGTAACGCTGACATCGCCACCCTTTGGGAAGAGCGCATTAATTGTCGAAACGTTTACTGCTTGATATTCAATCTTGGCAGGATTCTTAAAGCCACGAAGTTTTGGTAGTCGCTGAACGAGCGGCATTGCGCCACCTTCGAAACCAGCACGAACTACGTTACGAGCACGAGTTCCTTTTCCACCGCGACCTGAGGTCTTTCCTTTTGAACCTTCACCGCGACCTTTACGAGTCTTCTCCTTCTTAGCACCAGGTGCCGGACGGAGATGATGAGCCTTAAGTACCATTATTCGACCTCCTCGACTTTGATCAGATGGCGAACGTTGTAGACCATGCCGCGAATCTCTGGACGATCTTCTTTAACAACAATGTCGCCAACGCGCTTTAATCCAAGTGATCGGAGTGTTTCGCGTTGATCAGGGGCGTTGCCCACTTTGGAACGAACTTGAGTAACTTTTAAACGTGGCATTACGCACCTGCCGATGAACTCATGGCGCGAATAATCGCAGCTGGTGCGACGCGCTCTAATGGAAGGCCACGACGTGCTGCAATCGCTGCTGGATCTTCAAGATTTCGTAGCGCTGTTGCAGTTGCGTGAACCATGTTGATTGGATTGCTTGAACCAAGTGACTTGGTCAAAACATCGGTAATTCCTGCGCACTCAAGTACGGCACGAACTGACCACCAGCGATAACGCCGGTACCAGGAGCAGCTGGACGAAGTAGAACTACGCCGGCTGCATCTTCGCCTTGAACTGGATGCGGAATTGTTCCTTGAATTCTTGGCACTTTGAAGAATGATTTCTTCGCTTCTTCAACTGCTTTAGCAATTGCTTGTGGAACTTCTTTTGCCTTTCCATAACCAACGCCCACCATTCCATTTCCATCACCGAGAACAACAAGTGCGGTGAAGGAGAAACGACGACCACCAGATACGACTTTGGCAACGCGGTTGATAAATACGACGCGCTCGATATACGGCGACTTCTCGCGGTTATCGCCACCATCGCGGCGTTCGCGCTTATCGCGATTGCGCTTGGGCTTCTCGCCAGCTTCTTGTGCTGTGATCTCTTGATTACTCATTAGAAGTCCAATCCATTCTCGCGGGCGCCATCTGCGAGGGCAGCGACGCGTCCGGTGTAGCGGTTACCGCCGCGATCGAATACGACCGTGGTGATTCCTTTTGCCTTTGCGCGATCAGCGACGAGTTGGCCGACAGTACGAGCCTTCTTCGTTTTATCCGCTGATTGGGCGCGAAGATCTTTCTCCATTGTGGAAGCCGAGGCCAAGGTGTGGCCCTTGGTGTCATCAACGATCTGGGCGACCAGATGGCGCGCCGAACGAGTGACAACGAGGCGTGGCCGCTCTGTGGTTCCAGAGATCCGCTTACGAACTCGGAAGTGGCGACGGGCGCGGGCGATCTGAGACGAACCGCGAACAATCTTCTTAGCGATAC
>JBJSWS010000052.1:0-3840 GCA_046085985.1 Actinomycetales bacterium | reverse complement strand
ATTCGCATCGGGTTATTTAATCAGTTTGACCACTTTAGGACTAGGCTAAACGGTATGAATCACAAGGGGGTCAACTATGTGTAGTCGGGTAATCTGCGAAAGCTGCGGAAAATTCACATGGTCTGGCTGCGGGGAACATATAGATTCGGCCCTTGCAGGTTTAAATCAAGATCAGATCTGCAAGTGCGAAAATTGATGAAGAAGTTCTTATCGCCAGCCTTTTATCTTTCTTCGGCTTGGAGTTTGTTTATTGTTAGTTTGGTTATCTTAAATGTTGAGTGGGCACTCCCACGAGCAGCAGGTGGGCAATTTGAAGCATTTCCAACTTGGCTTCGTTTGCTTTATATCGGGAATCTAACTCTCCTTTCCCTTCAGGTATTTGCGTATGCAAAGCGACGAATAAGAATGATGCATTTTTTCTTTTGGCTAAGCACATTAAGCGCAGTCGTTAATGCTATTTCTCGAAGTCCACTGGAGCGCTGGAATGCCCTTCCTGCCGCAGTTAGCGCTTTCTCCATATATGTGTTGATGAGAGATTTGCGCGAGGTTTAACAGGTAGAGTTTTGCAGTGAGCGCAATTGCAGTAAAAGGCCTCTCCAAGTCCTATGGCGATTTAGTCGCGGTAAAGAATGCAACTTTTGAAGTTCCACTCGGGACAATTTGCGGTTTTGTTGGTCCAAACGGTTCTGGAAAAACTACAACGATACGAATGTTGCTAAGTCTGATTGACCCCACATCTGGAAGTGGCGAGATTCTCGATCAATCCATTTCGCATCCAGAACGTTATCTTTCAAAAGTTGGGGCAATGATTGAAGGACCTGCCTTTTATCCTGCCTTGACTGGTGCAGAGAATCTTCGAGTTCTTGCAACTCTTGGGGGATATTCTCATTCAAGAGTCCCAGAGCTAATTGAATTAGTTGGATTAGCAGGACGCGGTGATGATAAATATAAGAATTACTCATTGGGCATGAAACAGCGCCTGGGAATTGCTGCTGCATTGTTGCCAGATCCAAAACTTTTGATACTTGATGAACCAACTAATGGGTTAGATCCGGCTGGAATCCAAGAAATCAGAGATTTACTCTCTGATCTTGCTAAACGTGGTGTTACGGTCTTCGTTTCTTCTCACTTGCTCTCAGAGATTGAGATGATTGCCGAATATCTTGTAATGCTCCGCAAAGGCGAAGTAATTTTCTTTGGTAAGACTTCAGAACTACTTCACAGATCACGCCCGACAATTGTTGCTAGATGCGCCAATAAATCAGATGTCGAACGTCTAAAAACTCTGGTTACAAATGAGGGCCATCCGGTTACTTTGGAGGATGGCGAACTACATATTGATGCTAAGGAGAGCTGGGGAGCCGAGCTAAATAAATTGGCATTTGATAATGGCATCCTATTAAGTCGAATTACGCCGGTTCGTCCAACACTGGAAGAAACGTTCTTTGAAATGACTGAGGAAGTTAAATGAAAATATTTCTAGCTGAATGGCGAAAATTACGCCGGCCGACGCTCTTTTTGGGAAGTATGGGTGCAGTAATTGCAGTCACCGCCCTCATTGTTTCGTTGCTCTTTCTTTTAATTGATTCTGATACCGGAAACGCGGAGCGTGGAATTCGAATTACAAGAGAAGTTTTGGCTCTTCCCACTGGCATGTCTCTAGGTTTCAGCAATTCTGCGGGTCTGCTTGGACTAGTTGCGCTATGCGTCTTCGCGGCACAAACCGCTCAGGAATATACCTATGGAACATTACGTAATTTGCTCGTTAGAGAACCTCGGCGAATTAGATTACTTATTGGAAAATATTTATCTATGTCGGTGTTTTCTCTTATCACTGTATTTATTAGCGCAATCACCAGCGTTGCGTTAGCTTTCGCACTCTCAGGAACTGCCAAAGTGGCAACGCAAGCCTGGCGCACATCTGAGGCCAGAACAACTCTCTTTGAAACCTTTGGCAATGTACTAATTTCAACGATTGGTTACGGAACAATTGGGATGATTCTTGGACTCATTCTCAGATCGCCAATAAGTTCAATTTCTATCGGAGTGGGCTGGCTGCTCGTTGTTGAGTCAATCGTCTCCATCGCCTGGACCCCATCGGCTGATTGGATGCCCGGAACTCTGCTAAATATCGTTGCATCAGGTGGATCTCCGGTGGGTGTAACTGATGCGCTCTCTTATTCGGATGCCCTAGTCAGGGTCAGTGTATTTTTGATTGTTGCAGCTGTTGGAACCGGATTGACCTTCCGAAATCGCGACGTTGCATCATAAAACTATCTTGCAGTTAATTTGATATTTGGTAATTGAGGTGCAGGGATTCTCTCTCCAATTGCATTTTTAAAATCAGGAAATCTTTCATCGTGATTCTCCCAAGCAAATCGCATGGCAAGAATTTCCTCATGATTTCTGCCAATGAAATTCCACCAAATCACAAGCGGATCCCTTAGTGGCTCGCCTCCGATAAATATCAGCTTTGCCCTTGTTGAAGATTGGAGACTTGCATTAATTGTGCCTTTTGGCAAGAAGTAAAGGTCTCCGGGCTCCAAGGTAATTTGATTAATCTGCACCTCGCCATCTATCAAGAGAAAACCATGTTCCCATTCAATATCTAAAGGAATTTCTAAATTAGGATCTGAGAGATTTATTTCTGCACCTATAAGTGGACTATAGAACTTGGCAGGCGATTTAATTTCAGCGAAAGAACCTGCAAAAAGTCGTAATTGGGAATTCTTCATTCTGACAGTAGGTAGATTTGAATAATGTTGAAACTCGGGTTTGTTATTTCGAGCAACATCAGGAAGAGCAATCCATAACTGAACCCCAGCTAATTTAGATTTCTCAAGGACCGATAACTCTGAGTGCGCGACACCGTAACCAGCTGTCATCAAATTCAGTTCGCCGGGCTCGACTTGGACATCTGAACCGAGTGAATCTTGGTGACGCACTTTTCCATCAAATAGCCAAGTTACAGTTTGTAGGCCTGTATGGGGATGGGCCGCCACTTTCATTTGATCCTTGCCAGGTGGCGTTGAAAAATTATCTAGAAAGGTCCAAGCTCCAATTCTTCGTAGATCGCGATGGGGAAGGGTGCGCTCAACCTGAACAGAGGTTCTTGTGTGGAGCTTCACCTTCCGTGGTTTGATGTGAATTGGTTCCACGTAATTTGCAGCCCCAAGGAGCGGTTGTGGCGCTATGTCGACTTCGAGATCACTCACGGGGCCAGTCTATGGGTATTAGTTGAAGTTTCAACTAAACCAGATTAGGGTAAGAGCATGACGGCAGAACTTAAATTTGGGCTAGATACATTCGGCGATATGCAGCACGACGATGCTGGAAACTTAATAAGCGCAGGCCAGACAATTAGAAATGTAATCGAGCAAGGAGTATTAGCTGACTCTTTAGGTTTAAGTAACTTCAATGTTGGCGAACACCATCGCGATGATTTTGCAGTCTCGGCTCCGGATTCTGTACTTGCAGGCTTGGCAACGGTGACAAAGAAGATTGGCTTAGGCACCGGCGTAACTGTCTTATCAAGTGATGATCCAATTCGGGTTTATCAACGATTTGCAACAATCGATGCGCTCTCAAATGGGCGAGCAGAAATTACCGCAGGGCGTGGATCATTTATCGAGTCATTTCCACTCTTTGGCTATGAACTATCTGATTACGGCGTTCTATTTGAAGAGAAATTACATTTACTAGCCGAAGCTCTTAAGGAACGACCTGTCACCTGGTCAGGAAGTTTTCGTAAACCCTTAAACAATCAAGAGATTTATCCAAAAACCGAACGAGGCGGCATTCCGCTACGAGTAGGTGTTGGCGGCACTCCAGAATCAGTTG
>JBJSWS010000051.1:0-5556 GCA_046085985.1 Actinomycetales bacterium | reverse complement strand
GGTTTTAGCGCAAAATTTCCAGAGGCAACCATGGCTGCCTATCAAGGAGCGGTAACTGCCGGCGCTGATGGCTTTGAATGCGATATTCGATTAAGTAAGGAAGGTATGCCAGTCTGCTTTCATGATCGAACTACATTAGGGATAGCTGGAAAATTCAAATTTGTTGGGCGCACATCGCTGGCTGAACTTAGAGATTTGGTTTCAGTTATAACCTTAGACGAACTAATTGAATTGGCACGTAAAAAAGGTAAAGATATTTTGATCGAGACTAAGCATCCAGTGTTTGCAGGTGGCAAAGTGGAAAGCGCAGTTCTAGCGCGAGTTTCGGGAATAAGTGATATTCGAATAACTTTGATGTCATTTTCATTACTCGCTGTCAAAAGGTTTCAAAAGAAGCATCAAGATGTTGCGTATGTAATTGCTCATCGCTGGCGGATGCTTCTTATCCCAACCAAAACTGTTGCAGTTGATGTGGAACTATTTGCTAAATCAAAATGGGTTAGAGATCGTCTCAACGGAAAAGAAGTTTTCCTTTGGACCGTAAATGAGAAGCGTTACATTAAAGAGCTGGCGCCATGGAAGGTAGCTGGCGTTATTACCGATAAACCTGATTTACCGTTTCGCTTGGGATAGTGCGTATAGAACTTCGGCCGTTGGCTCCTCATTATCTGAACCAGTTGGATTATCACTTAATTTAACGATAACGGTGCGAGATTCTGGATCAATAAAGATAAATTGGCCATGCAATCCAAGGGCCATAGAAATATTTGGATAAGGGTGCCAAACCTGAGCGGAGTATCCCCATCCGTGATCCAAAGTTACAACTGGGGTTTTCATCCGATTTAACCAATCGCGAGTAATTATTTGATTTGAACCTGCGTAACCGCCATTTAAAATCGCTAAGCCAACTCTTGCGTAGTCACGAGCCGATGCATTAAAGCAGCAGAAAGTTTTCTCAGTTCCACCGACGCGATCAACATTCCAAGTTGCAGGAAATTCCGCACCAACTTTCTGCCAGACATTTTCACTAAAATAATCGGCTATTCGCATTCCAGTTACTTTCTTAATAATCATCCCAAGCATCTGGGTATCAACACTTCGGTATTCAGCAGATGTTCCAGGGGCAAAAGCCATCTTTCGATTATTACCAAGGAACCAATTTAGATCAGTCGTTGCATACATCTGAGCAATGGCAACGCCCCAACCCTGCGGTCCAGTTGGGTAATTATCAGAGACGCCAACGCCCCCTTGCATATCAAGTAATGACTTAATAGTTACCTTGTCGAAATCAGTTCCATTTTTGTACTCCGGAAAATAATCAACAAAGTAATCGCTCTCTTTGATTTTGCCAGTCGCAACCAGTTGGCCGATCATTATGGAGGTCATAGTTTTAGCTACCGAATAAGAAGGAAATCTAGTTTCGGCGACAAACCCATCTTTGTACCACTCGTAAGTTAAAACACCATTTCTGATGACAAGAAACGCATTTGTTTTGGTCTCACTTAAGAAATCATCCCAAGATAGTGGCGCCTTCTTAAATTGAACTTCACTTGGCATAACTTCGGAATCTCGTGGAATTTCAATTGGTTTAGTAGCTGGCGCGATCTCGTGCCAAGGCATTAAATCTGGCGTCTTTGAAGCTGGCGCAAGACCAAGTCGAATTGCCGCAATTGGCTCTGGATATCTAATTGCCTTGGTTAAACCAAATAACGCAAGGTATAAAACGAATACGGTGATGAGGCTTCGTCTAAAGAATTTAATCATTTATCTGCGGTTAACCTCTGGGATAGATAGATTGGCAAGATCGAGATCAAGATTAGCGCGGCAGCAACCACATTGACGATAGGCGCTTGGTTTGGCCTAAAGAGATTTTGGAAGATCCAGATAGGTAGCGTGGTCTGTCCAGCGCCAGCAGTAAATGTGGTGACGATGATTTCATCGAAGGAGAGTCCAAAGGCAAGTAAGCCACCTGCAACTAGCGCACTTCTAATCAATGGAAAGGTAACTAATCGGAACGTGGTGAATCTACTGGCGCCAAGATCCATACTTGCTTCTTGCAGATTAGTTCCGAGGCGACGATATCTAGCAGCCACATTATTGAAGACAACAACGATGCAAAATGTTGCATGGCCAATCACAATAGTAAAGAAGGTTAATTTTCCAAAGAAGTTTGTGAATACGTTATTTAGCGCAATTCCGGTGACAATACCTGGCAGGGCAATTGGTAATACAAATAGCAACGAAATTGTGTCGCGACCAAAGAAGTCATAACGGGTAATGGCCGCTGCTGCCAACGATCCCAAAATCAACGCAATTGTTGTTGCAAATATTGCGGTAACCACGGAGCGGAGCACTGCTTCTCTGATTCCATCATTAGCTGCAGCTTTCGTCCACCATTCAGTGGTAAATCCCGTAGGTGGCCACGCAAAAGATTTATTGGTATTAAAGGAATTGATAACAACCAATACCAACGGTAAATAAATAAAAATTAGCCCAAATACCATCCAGAGTTGGAAGCCAGTCTTTGCAGATCTAGATAATTTCATAAGTTATCCAACGCTCCAGTCTTGCGAACGCTACCTAAATAAATAATCATGATGATTACTGGGATTAATGCGACAGCAGCTGCAAATGGAAGATTTAGCGAGAAATTCTGATAAACGACATTACCGAGCATCTGGAAAGTTCCACCAAGAATTTGCACTGTTATGTAATCACCCATACTTAACGAAAAAGTAAAAATAGAGCCAGCGATAATTGCCGGCCAAGTTATTGGAAGCACGATGCCAAAGAATGTTCGTGCTGGTTTTGCACCTAAATCGGATGAAGCATCCAGTACTGAATCTGGCAATTTCTCCATTCCAGCATAAATCGGAAGGACCATATATGGCAGCCATAGATAAGAAAGTCCGATGATTACTGCCACCATGCCAAAGCCCGGACTTGTTCCACCAATCGGTGAAATCAACCATTGCAAGAAGCCACTTTCTGGATAGAACATGGTTCGCCAAGCGTAAATCTTTACCAAATAAGAGGCCCAAAGTGGCGTTAGGACTAACGCAATCAAAACTGGACGTGAAGTTGCCTTTGCAATTCTTGCCATAAAGAAAGCCATTGGAATGGCAAGGATTGCACAGATTAAAGTGACTGAAATTGCGACAATCAACGTTCTAATAGTTACATTGAAATAGGCGCGATCGGTAAATACATCAATAAAGTTTTGCAGCGTAAATTCGCGCACAACTTTGCTGGTGAAAGTATCGATCTTCCAAATTGAAGTTATGAATAGTGCAAAGAGTGAACCGATATAGATAACAAGCAACCAAGTAAGTGGCAGCGCTAACAGCGTTACAACTCGCGCCTTTACATGGCGGTTCATAAAACTTTGAATTTGAGTAGTCATATTGGTGAGAGTGGGCGCCTTACGACGCCCACTCAACAGTTCCGTTACTTATTACGGAAGCTTGACCAAGCTTTGACCCATTCAGCATAAGGAACGCACTTGACGTCGGTACGACCGTCTAAGCAGTTCTCTGTTGGGGTCTTCCAGTAATAAACGTTTGTCCAGTAATCAGTCTCTTCTGCGTGATAAAGCTTGCAGTGATCCTTATTAGCTGTAAGTGCACATGCCTTGGAGTTAGCAGGTGCTTCACCGAACCACTCAGCTGCTTGCGCATTTGTTGCTGGTTCAATGATGTGATTTAGCCACTTGTAAGCGCAATCGATCGCTTCAGTCTTAGATGAAATCATCCAAGTATCTGACCAACCTGTTGCACCTTCTTTTGGCTTAACAGCACCAACAGTTGCCTTTTCGCCATTTAGAACGTTGGCAATAACCTGCCAAGAAGTTCCAACAGTGACGCTGCCGCTCTGAACTGCACCAATGTACTTGGTGTAATCAGACCAGTATTCAGCGATTAACGGCTTCTGTTGTTCAAGTAGCGCCATAGCAGCATCAAACTGTGTTTGATCTAGCGCATATGGATCGGTGATTCCAAGTTCTGGCTTTGTAGACATCAAGTAGACAGCTGCATCAGCAATATAAATCGCTGAGTCATACGCAGTTACTTTGCCCTTAGCTGGTGAATTTGGTTCAAATACAACCGACCATGAATCTGGTGCTTTTACTTTTCCAAGTGTGTACTGCAGAACGTTTGCGCCACGTCCATGTGGAACGCCATAGTTCTTGCCATCAACTGTGTTCCAAGGACGATCCTTCAAATTATCAAAGATATCTGCATAATTTGGAATCAAGTCAAGATTTACTGGCTGAAGATCGCCACCATAAATCAATCGAAGTGAAGCATCACCAGATGCAGATACGACGTCATAGCCGCCGCCTTGCATTAATTGAACTGCTTCATCAGAAGTTCCGTAAGTCTTTACATTTACGGTACAACCTGTTTCTTTTTCAAATGGAGTTACCCAGTCAACATTTGGATCTGTTGATCCATCTTCTGCATAACCTGGCCAAGCAAGGACGTTAATAGTTCCTGGAGTGTCCTGAACTGGTCCGGCGTATGCACCATCTCCTGCATCATCGCTAGAGCTCGAGCAGCCAGCGAGAACGAGGGTGCTTGCAGCAATAATTACTGCAAACTTGCGAAGGTTGGTGATTCGCACGTATTCCTCCTCAATACCACTTTCGTGGCATGGTGATGGAGCTTCCATCACCTCTCTCATCTTTGCGATGAGAAACTTAACTAACGCGGTACTCGCTCTCTTTATCCCAAGCAAGATTCACTTTTTTACCGCGCATATTCATAACTTCAGATGCGCTCTCTTCGCTGTTCTGGCGAAGTACGACGAGGCGAACTCCGGCATCTAAATCAACAATAAATCTGGTGGCTGGCCCTAAATACTCCACTTCTTTAATGGTTCCGGCAGCACCTTTGCTATCTGAGATTTGTATTTTCTCTGGCCGAACTGTGAAAGTTCCACTTTGGCCAAGCAATGATTGCGCTGCACTTCCTGAAATTAAGTTGGATACGCCAACGAAACCTGCGACAAACTCATTTGTTGGACGTTCATAAATTGCGGCAGGTCTATCTAGTTGCTGAATCTTGCCTTTATCAAACACTGCAATTCGATCACTCATAGTGAGCGCTTCTTCTTGGTCATGCGTTACGAAGATAAAAGTAATTCCAACCTCACGTTGCAATTCTTTTAACTCAATCTGCATCTGCTGCCGGAGTTTCAAATCTAGAGCGCCGAGTGGTTCATCAAGTAGAAGAACTGAAGGGCGATTAACTAGTGCTCGCGCTAGGGCAACTCTCTGGCGCTGGCCGCCGGATAATTGACTTGGTTTTCGATTCTCATAACCGCTTAAACGGACTTGCTCGAGAGCTTCTAAAGCTTTTGCACGACGCTCTTTCTTATCTACCTTCTTGACTCGAAGGCCGTACTCAATATTTGTTATTACATCCATGTGCGGAAAGAGCGCATAATCTTGAAATACCGTATTTACATCTCGCTCGTAAGGAGCAAGATGTGTAATGTCATTGCCATTTAATTTGATAGTTCCAGAATCAGGATCTTCAAAGCCAGCAATCATGC
>JBJSWS010000050.1:0-3009 GCA_046085985.1 Actinomycetales bacterium | reverse complement strand
CTAGCTGCAATATCAATTATTGATTTAACTTTCGCCTCGTTATGTTCAAAATAAATTGCCTCCCAAAGATTTAAGGTCAGTGGACGTCGCTTCTTTGGATGATTAGTTCTTGCTCGTAACATCGCATGAAACCTTTCAGATAGTCCATCAAGACCGAAATTTGAATATCCCGCCTTAATAGCCGGAGCTTTGTAGATCTCTCCGGTCTTAAGAATTACTTCTCCAGGCGCCAAAATTTCGCCAGCTCCAATTGATTTAAATCCATCTGGATTCTGTTCAACTAAATATTGATGATTTCCGCTCCAGGCAAGAGAGATTGCCCAAGCTTCACCAGAGGCAAAATTAGTTTCACTTGTTAAGGCTATTTCGCCAATAGTTGCATTATGTCCGGTTTTACCCTCTCTAGAGTCACGAACCCATCTTCCAACTTGAATCGATCTACGTTGCGGATTTCTTTCATTTGACCAGCGGCCAGCAAAATCTAATGTCTCATTTGCTCGATCTGGTAACGGCAGCCAGTAAAGAAATTCATTTAGGCAATAGTCATCGCCCAAATTCTCCAAAGTAGCGCTGATTGAAAGAATTCCAAATTCATCTAATTCAAATCTGTAATCCAAGTTAAGCTTTGTGAAATCATCAACAAACTTGGCCGATGCGCTGGTTTCGTTTGAAGACAGTTCACTTAAAAGAAATTTCGTAGACCAATCTCTTCCTGATCTATGTCCGGAAATTGTTGGATAACCAAGCCAACCTCTGGAGTGCTCGCGATTTATTCCCGGATATTGAATCTGGTCAAAATCACTATTTGGAATTGTTCTATCAGATTCCAACTCGGCTAGATTTCCGATTAGTTTGCGACCCCAATATTTAACTACTAGCGCGCCAGCAACTTCCTGCAAATAAATCTCTACTCCGCCCTTAGTTAAGTGCGCCTGCCGTTGCATACGGGTAGAGTAATAGGCATCATGACGAGTAAGAAACTGGGCGCTGGCGTCATTAGAACTGATCGCTTCTTAATGGATGGCCGAACAATCCGTTACTACGACACCCAGGGGCAGAACAGAGCTGCAGAAGATAAGCGCGATCCCGAGACGCAACCAGAAATTGGTGAAATGCGTCTTGATGTACTTACTAATGAATGGGTTGTTGTTGCAGCACATCGCCAAGGTAGAGTTTTTTTGCCGCCGAAAGAGTTAAATCCATTAGCTCCATCCAAGCCAGGTTCATTAACTGAGATTCCCGAATCTGATTACGAAGTTGTTGTCTTTGATAATCGCTCACCTGCGCTACGCGAACCAAAAAGCTCAATCGATATTCCAAGTGAATTAACTTTTGAAACGCCACCAATTCCTGCTGCCGGCAAGTGCGAAGTAGTCTGTTTTACATCCAACTATGACCATTCTTTTAAAGATTTAACTGATCGCCAGATTAGAACTGTTTTAGAAGCATGGCGAGACCGTGTCGACGAACTTTCAAAAATTAAATACATCGAGCATGTGGCGCCTTTTGAGAATCGAGGTGAAGAAGTTGGCGTGACTCTCGCTCATCCACATGGCCAAATTTATGCATATCCATACTTACCGCCTAGGACCGAGAAAATGTTGGCAGTTGCCGCTGCACACAAGAGTAGAACAGGTCGAATTTTGCAAGATGATGTAATTGCAAGAGAGCTAGAAGATGGCACTCGGATTGTTGCTGAGAATGAAGAATGGCTAGCTTATGTTCCCTATGCAGCTCGATATCCATTTGAAATTCACGTCTCACCTAAGAAATCAGTTGCCAATTTAGTAGAACTATCTGAAGCAGCTTGCGAAAAATTTGCACCTATTGCTCGCGAAGTTTTAAAAAGGTTAGATGCCGTTTTCGAGATGAAGATGGCATACATTGCAGCCTGGCATCAAGCGCCGGTTCGTAAGGGAAATGATCTCTTAAAGTTAAACTGGCAGATAACAAGTGTTCGTAGAGCACCGGGCAAACTTAAATATCTAGCAGGTTCAGAATCTGCATACGGCTCATTTATGATGGACCTCTCCCCGGAACAATCGGCGCAGCTTTTACGCGATGCAAAGATATGAGCGTCGATTTAGCTCAAAGTTTTGTTGAAATATTTCAATCAGAACCAGAGATTATTGCCGCTGCTCCTGGGCGGGTAAATCTGATTGGTGAACATGTCGATTACAACGATGGCTTTGTCCTTCCTTTTGCTATCGATGCGGTGACGATGGCGGCGGTTCGTATACGCACGGACTCAAAGATTCGAATTGCGTCCCAGCAGAAACCAAATGAAATATATGAGAGCGCGATTGAGAAGTTAGAACCTAAATCTGGACCAAATTGGACAAGATATCTGCTTGGCGTTATCTGGACACTTGAACTTAAAAACGGTGTAGAAATTCTGGTAGATAGCAAAGTTCCACAAGGTGCCGGTCTATCTTCGTCTGCGGCTCTGGAATGTAGCATCGGTACTGCCTTCAATGAACTTCTAAAACTTGGCCATTCTTTGCCGAAGTTGGCGAGATTGATGCAACGAGCTGAGAATGAATATGTTGGAGTCCCTTGCGGAATCATGGATCAATCAATCTCATTGATGGGCAAGGAAGGTCATGCGCTCCTTTTAGATTGCAGAGATTTAAGCGAGAAACAGATACCGGTCAACTTTGCAGCTGCAGGTTTAAAACTTTTGATAATTGATACCGCCGCTCACCATGCCCTTATAGATGGTGGATACGCAGAACGAAGATCCCAGTGCGAATCTGCGGCGAAAATATTGGGAGTCAAATCACTTCGTGATGCCGATACAGAGCTTTTGCAGAAATTTGCAGGACAACTTTCAGAATTGGAGCACAAACGAGCTCGCCACGTAATAACTGAGATTTCAAGAGTAGAAAAGGCAGTCTCTGCTCTGGAAGAAAATGATTTTATGACGCTAGGAGAATTGATTACAGAATCACATATCTCACTTCGTGATGATTACAACGTGTCAGCCCCAGAGCTTGACCTTGCTGTTGC
>JBJSWS010000049.1:0-917 GCA_046085985.1 Actinomycetales bacterium | reverse complement strand
TTGTCGACTCGACCACCTGATTCCTTGATGATCTTGAGATAAGTCTCAAGACTTGGTGCGACTGTTCGCTCTTCTAGATCTGGATCTAGGATCACCATTAATTCATAGCGACGCATACTTCAAACTCCTATGGACTAATCGGTCACGGCATTTCCGCGACAGGAGATTCACCGAAGTTCTTAACGAACCCCTGGGTGAAGGTGGGTAAGACTATCTCCGCTCTCTGACAGAGTGAAATTTGAGCGTGAATAGCTGTGGATTAGGGTCCGGCTAAACCAAGCCAATGTGGCTACTCGAATAAAGATAGCTAAAAGGTAAAACTCTTCCGAGAGTCCAAATTTTGCACCACTTGCCAGCGCTAGGTACTGCCAGATCGCAAAATGATAAAACGCTTCGCCACCCTGCCAGATCCAAAAAGCGCTTCTCTGTCTTTTCTGCGTCATTGCAATTAAGGCAAGTGAAGTTAACCAGAGAACATACTGTGGTGAGTAAACCTTGCTCATAGTTACAAAGAGCGCAACTGATAAAAAGACAATAACCGCAAATTGATCGAAGTCTTTGATTTGTCGGGCAAAAAATATCAGGGCGATTAATCCAATTACGCCGATTAGGAAAATTAAGGCATCGTTAACTTTAATTCCTTGCAGCTCTAAGGCATACCAAATAGAACCTAAATCATTACCTCGTTCCAGATTCATTTTATAGAACCTGGTCCATCCCGGACTTGTGATTGCAACGGGCAAGTTAATTACTAACCAAGTTATAAACGTGACTGCGTTATATCTGATTAGCGTTCGATGTTTTTTCTGATTTAAGAAATATAACGAGACCGGAAGTAACAAGACTACGGGAAAGAATTTGGTAGCAATTGCGATACCAAGGGCAATAGCAGAATAATCCAATTTCTTCTCTTTAAA
>JBJSWS010000048.1:0-1172 GCA_046085985.1 Actinomycetales bacterium | reverse complement strand
TTGGTTGGACCAAAGAGACCGATCCAGTGAAAGTTGAATTTGCGGTACAGAAATTAATTCCAGAGAGAGAATGGACCAATCTCTCACAGCGAATGATCTGGCATGGCCGGCGCATCTGCCATTCAAGAAAACCAGCTTGCGGCGCCTGTCCGATTGCCGAGCTATGTCCCTCATTTGGAATAGGTGAAACCGATAAAATAAAAGCGATGAGATTAGTTAAGAGCGATAGCAATTTTCGATGATTGTTGATCTTATTCTTGCTGGCTTAATTATCTTTGCAATTGCTCATGGCTTTAATCGCGGATTTCTCCCAACCTTATTTGCCCTAATTGGTTATCTAGGCGGTGGCATCCTTGGGCTATTTGCGGCAAAAGAGATAACGCAAGATTGGTCGAGCTTGGTTACTTTGGTTGGAATTTACCTAGTTGCGATATTTCTAGGCGCTCAAATTGGCAGCTGGTTAATGGCAAAAGTTGGCGCCGGAGTCCGTAAACAAGTGCTCTTTGGACCATTTAAGTTCTTAGATTCAATTCTTGGTGGAGCGCTTGCGTTACTGCAATTAGCAATCTTGGCCGCGTTGGTCTTAACGATTATGAATTATCTGCCCTGGCAAAGTGCACGTACTGCAATTGCTGATAGTTCAATCTTTAATTACTTCGCTGACATTAATCTTCTTTCTTTCCAGATTTCAGACCTTCTGAAATCAGTTTCATCACATTTGGATCAGCTAAGGTCGTAGCATCGCCAACCGCGCGATTTTCTGCGACATCGCGAAGCAAGCGACGCATAATCTTTCCGCTGCGAGTCTTTGGTAATTCAGTAACAACCATAATCTGCTTTGGCCGAGCAATCGGACCAATCTCTTTTGAGACATGTTCTTTTAGCGCCTTTTCCAGACCGTCATGAACTGCATCAGCGCCACCGCGCAGAATCACAAAGGCAACAATCGCTTGGCCAGTTAAATCATCTTTTGCACCTACGACGGCTGCTTCTGCAACAGCATCATGTGAAACTAAAGCTGATTCAACTTCGGTTGTAGAAATTCGATGGCCAGAAACATTCATAACATCATCAACACGTCCTAGAACCCAGAGCGCGCCATCGTTATCTAACTTTGCGCCATCACCGGCAAAGTAGAGCCCTTCATATTTTGACCAATAAGTCTCTTGATA
>JBJSWS010000047.1:0-4687 GCA_046085985.1 Actinomycetales bacterium | reverse complement strand
CGATGATGATCGGAGTCTTTGCTGCTACCGATGTCTTCTTGTTCTATATCTTCTTCGAAGCGATGTTGGTTCCAGTCTACTTCTTAATTGGTGGCTATGGAAACGGTGCGCGCCAAGCCGCCGCTGTTAAGTTCTTGCTCTACAGCCTCTTTGGTGGGCTATTGATGCTTGCTTCAATTATTGGAATCTATGTAATTTCAAGTAATCAAATCGGCAGAACCTTTGATATTGAAGCGCTCGCAACGCTACAGATTGATTCCTTAACGCAGAATTTCTTATTCCTTGGCTTCTTTATTGCATTTGCAATCAAAGCGCCGCTCTGGCCACTACATACTTGGTTACCTGATGCTGCGAAATCTGCAACGCCTGGTACATCAATTCTCTTACTTGGCGTTCTAGATAAAGTCGGAACTTTCGGAATGATTCGTTATTGTGCAGAGCTCTTTCCGGAGGCGACTCGCACCTTTACACCGCTAATAATCACGCTCTCAGTTATCAGCATTATTTATGGCGCAATCATGGCGATTGGTCAGCGAGATATTAAGGGTCTGATTGCATTTACCTCGATATCTCACTTCGGATTTATCACAATGGGAATCTTTGCGATGACCACCCAAGGAAATTCCGGTGCAACGCTTTATATGTTGAACCACGGGTTCTCAACCGCAGCGCTATTTATGACGGCAGGTTGGATGATCTCGCGTCGCAAATCCTCAACAATCGCTGATTTCGGTGGCCTGCAACGAGTCACGCCAATTCTTGCTTGGTCATTCTTTATTGCCGGAATGTCATCGTTAGCGCTACCTGGTCTATCAAGCTTTGTTAGCGAATTCTTAATATTGGTCGGTACTTATACTCGTTATCCAGTTGCAGCAATTATCGGAACAATAGGAATTATCTTGGCAGCGCTTTATATCTTGATCCCAGTACAGAAAGCGCTCCATGGTCCGATTACATCTGGAAATGAGAATCTGCCAGATTTAAATCGTCGCGAAATAATTGCCATAGCTCCGGTTATTGCGTTAATTATTCTCCTTGGTTTCTATCCAAAGCCAGCGCTCGATGTAATTAATCCAGCAGCACAGGCGACAATTACCAAGGTTGGTTTTACTGATCCAACCCCAGCGGTAGGAGATAAGTAATGGCATTTACCCCGCCTAATCTGGAATACAGCGCACTGGCGCCGATGCTCATTATTTTTGCTGCAGCAATTATTGGAGTAATCGTTGAAGCATTTGTTTCGGCAAAGTTACGCGGTCCACTACAACTTGCAATCGCGCTTGGCGCAACGATTCTTTCCTTTTCACAAGTTCTCTCACTGCGCGGCACGCAGACGGCAACCGCTGCGATGGATTCGGTAATTATCGATAGCCCAGTTCTATTTATGCAGGGAACAATTCTGGTATTTGCATTTCTTGGCCTTCTCTTAATTGCAGATCACGAACAGTTTGCGCCACAAGCATCGGCGATTCCAGGTTCAACTGAGGAAGCAAGCGCCATCAAAGTTGGAAAGACCCAGACCGAGATCTATCCACTGACTCTCTTTGCTGTTGGCGGCATGATGCTTTTCCCAGCGGCCAGCGACTTAATTACGCTATTTATTGCACTGGAAGTTCTCTCGCTGCCACTTTATTTAATGGCAGGTTTATCGCGTCGCCGCAGATTACTTTCTCAAGAAGCCGCCCTTAAATACTTCTTGCTTGGCGCATATTCATCGGCATTCTTCCTATTTGGTTCAGCTTTCCTTTATGGATATGCCGGAACCGTTTCCCTAGAAGGAATTCATAATTTGATCTCTTCTGGTCCAGGAAATGACATCTTCTTACTTATCGGAATTGCCTCGTTAAGCGTTGGTCTCTTATTCAAAGTCGGCGCCGTGCCGTTCCACGCTTGGACACCAGATGTTTACCAAGGTGCACCAACTGCGGTAACTGCATTTATGGCGGCTGCAACCAAAGTCGCAGCATTTGGCGCTGTGCTGCGAATTTTCTACACTTCAATCTCTGGCGCAGTTTGGAGCTGGCGTCCACTAATTACCGCCATTGCGATTGTCACGATGTTGGTTGGCTCGCTAATTGCAATCGCACAGCGCGATGTCAAACGTATGTTGGCTTATTCATCAATTGCCCATGCTGGCTTCTTGTTAACCGGAGTTCTAGCTTTAAATCAGAGCGGTATTACTGCTTCACTCTTCTACCTAGCAAGCTATGGCTTAACAACTCTCGGCGCTTTTGCGCTAGTTAGTTTAGTTAGAGATTCAGCAGGTGAAGTCACAGATCTAAATCGTTGGGTTGGCTTAGCAAAGCGTTCTCCATTGATTGCAACTATCTTCTCACTCTTCTTACTTTCATTTGCGGGAATTCCATTGACCGCCGGTTTTATTGGAAAATTTACAATCTTTAGCGCGGCATACGAGAATGGAAATATCGGCGTTGTAGTCGTCGGTGTTCTCTCTAGCGCAATTGCAGCCTTTTTCTATATCCGCGTAATTGTGATGATCTTCTTTGCAGATCCAGAGAGTGATTCAGTATCTGTAGTTATTCCTTCAAAATTTACAATTACCGTAATCTGGATTGCTGCGATTGGTACCTTGCTTCTTGGTATCTATCCAACGCCAATTCTTGATGCGATTACACCAATCTTTGTGCGCTGATGAGCCTAGGTATCCCAGGGGTCGAAAGTAAATTAGCCGCAGAAATTGAGCGTGGACTTCTCGATGTGGAAGAACTCTTAGCTTCACATATAAAAGGTGATTACCCGCTGGTCGTAGAAACATCACGCCATTTAGTTGAAGCCGGTGGCAAGCGGTTTCGCCCTATGTTGACTTTGCTCTCCTCCTATTTTGGTTCTGGACCAAATAAGAAAGTAATTGAATCAGCTGTTGTCTGCGAGCTAACCCATGTGGCAACTCTTTATCACGATGATGTGATGGATGAAGCTCCGCTGCGCCGTGGTGTACCAAGTGCAAATTCACGATGGGGAAATACTGTTGCAATTCTTACCGGTGACTATTTATTTTCTAAAGCTTCAGATCTACTTGCTGACTTAGGACCTGAGGCAGTGCGGTTACAAGCTAAAACTTTTGAACGCTTAGTAATTGGTCAGATTGAAGAGACCCAAGGACCAAAACCGGGAAGTGATCCGCTTCTTCATTATCTTCGCGTTGTTGCTGAAAAGACAGGATCACTAATTGCTACTAGCGCACGATTTGGCGCGCTCTTTGGTGGCGCACCAGAGGATGTCACTGAGGTCTTAACTAATTTTGGTGAAAAAATTGGTATCGCTTTTCAATTAGCTGATGATGTAATCGATATTGCCAGTGAATCAAATCAATCAGGTAAGACTCCTGGTACAGATCTAAAAGAAGGCGTTCCTACGCTAGTTACCTTGCAGATTATGAAATCAACTGATCCAAAAGATGCCAAGCTCCGTGAAAAATTAAGTAAACCAGTACCAGATAATGAAGTAACGGCAGTGATTGCAGAACTTCGAAGCCATCAGGCGCTCGTTGATGCTAGAAATTACTTACATCAATTAGCTAGAGATGCTAAAGCGATGCTAAATCCATTACCTGCAAATAATGCACGGGCTGCGCTAGAGAGCCTTTGCGATGCCATCGTCGACCGGACGGTTTGATTTAATTAGATCTCGGCTTAAGAAAGCCAGCGCGCTCCAGATAAATGCAAAGCCAAGCAACTTGGCCGGTTTCATCTCTTCATTATTGATAAAGACGCCAATTATGAACATCATCGTTGGCGTTATGTATTGAAGTAGCCCTACGGTGCTCAAAGGCAATCTGGTAGTCGAACCATTAAAGAGAAGTAGCGGCGCCACGGTTGCAAAACCTGCGCCAAGCAAGAGAATTGTTAGGCCAGAATCCTTACCAAATACCGCAGTTCCAGAGCGCTCGATCGCAATTAAATAAATCAGATTAGGCAAGAAAGCAAAGAGCGCTTCCATTGTTAAAGTTTCGAGAGCGCCAAGATGTAACTTCTTTTTTATCAAGCTATAGCAAGCCCAAGATGTTGATAAGACAAGAGCAACCCAAGGAACTGCGCCATATCCAACGGTTAAAACTAAAACTCCAATACCTGCAAGCGAAACTGCGAGTTTCTGTAACAACCGAAGTCGCTCGTGGAGGAGAAATACGCCGAGCGAAACATTTATTAACGGAGTTATGTAATAGCCAAGGGCTGCATCTACGACACGATCAACTGTTACCGCCCAGATAAAGACTCCCCAATTAAGCATCAATACGCCAGAGGCCAGAAAGAGCAACGCGAGAGTGCGGCGCGCTTTAACCATCTGATAAGCGCTCTTAATCTGTTTTCTTACTGCCAGAAGAAATAGGCAGAGTAAAAGTGACCAGATGCCACGATGTGCCAAGATTTCAAAGGCGCCAGCTTCTTCAACTAGCTTCCAATAAAGCGGTAGCAATCCCCAAAGTAGATAAGCACCTACGCCATAGATAAGTCCCGTTGAGTAACGGCTCATCGATAATTTATAAATTGGACTGCAAAATCCAATTTAGCTCCTTTTACAAGCGCAATTACAGTTTGTAAATCATCTTTGCTTTTACTTGATACTCGTACCGCATCGCCTTGAATCTGAGCTTTTACTGATTTTGGTCCCTCATCCTTAAGGAGCTTTGTAATCTTCTTTGCGTTTTCTGTTGAAATACCCTCTT
>JBJSWS010000046.1:0-879 GCA_046085985.1 Actinomycetales bacterium | reverse complement strand
CATCAGATTCCCAGATGAATGAGGGTTTGGTATCTGCAAAATTAGGATTAAAGGGATGGCCTGCGGTTGCCGAAGAAGCGATTATAGCCAGAGACATACTTTTGGCAGATCATGTACAAAGTAGATTGCATATCTGTCATGTGAGCACGGCAGGAAGTGTTGAAATCATCAGATGGGCAAAACAGCGAGGATTCCAGTTAACATGCGAAGTTACTCCTCATCACTTGTTGCTCACGGAGGAATTAGTCGAGTCATATAACCCGATTTACAAAGTGAATCCGCCTTTGCGGACAAAGAAAGATGTCGAGGCTCTTCGCGAGGGTATTGCAGACGGAACAATAGATGTTATTGCTACGGACCACGCACCTCACCCTAAGGAGAGTAAAGATTGTGAATGGCCGGCGGCAGCTTTTGGAATGACTGGACTTGAAACAGCTCTATCTGTTTCATATAAAGCGCTCGTCGAAAGTAAAGTTTTGAATTTCGAGCAATTGGTCGAAGTTATGAGCACGAAACCAGCGGCTATCGGAAAATATGTGGAGCATGGTGAGTTAAAAGTAGGAAAGGATGCGAATTTCACACTCTTAGATCTTGGAAAAACTTGGTCGCCTAAGTCTGGGTCGGGTTATAGTAAGAGTCAGAATAATCCATATTTGGATTACGAACTCCCGGTTATCGTTGAAGAGACGTACTTAAGAGGCGAGATGGTATTTAGGAAAGAGGCTTGATGAGCACTGCTTATCTTGTTTTAGACGACGGAACAATCTTTGAGGGAGAAACCTGGGGAGCAAAGGGTCAAACCTTTGGTGAAATAGTTTTCGCTACCGGTATGACTGGATATCAAGAAACGTTGACTGACCCTTCGTACGTTAATCAGGT
>JBJSWS010000045.1:0-3137 GCA_046085985.1 Actinomycetales bacterium | reverse complement strand
TCCCAACTTCTTTCATGCACTTCCCAACCTATGCGATGGAAGCAAAGATCCTTGCTTCATATATTAAAGAGAATTTTGGAACAAAGAAGAACTGCTTACTTGTTCAAAATGATGACTTCGGTGCTGATGCCTCAAAAGGCTTTGCAGCTGCTGGTCTAACATTTGCTGAAACAGTTAAGTATGTTTCTGGAACACAGAGCGCAGCAACTGCGCAGGCTTGGATTACCAAGTTTGCTGGTTCAAAGTGCGAGACCGTAACGCTATTTAGCGTTTCATCCGCAACTGCTGCTGCCCTTGGTGTTGCCGCTGCTGCAGGTTATAAGCCACAGTGGATTCTTGGTTCAGTTGGTGCAGATGCAACAACAATCAAGATCTCGCTAAATAACCCACAGGCGCAAGCACTTCTAAATGGTGCAATCGGTGCTTCATTCTTGCCAGATGCGCAAGATGCGACCGATCCTTATGTAAAGCTTTTCCAGCAAGTTAATAAAGACTTTAACGGTGGCGTCGAATTCGACAACAACGTTCTAGTTGGAATGAACTCTGCTCTACTTACAGTTCAAGCACTTCGCGCAGCGGGCAAGAACCCAACTCGCAAGTCCTTGATCGCAGCAGTTGAGAGTAAGGGCGCAACATTTGCCAGCGCTTCTTACACAGCTAATGGCGTAAGCAAGAAGAGCCATGCTGGTCATACCGGTTACTGGTTCGGTAAGTACAACCTAGCTGGTGCGCTTGTTCCAGTTGATGCAGCGCGCACTATCTACACAACCGATTCCGGAACTGGCCCAGTAACAAAGGCCAAATCTAAGCGGGCTAAATTGCCAGCGAAGGGAATACCTACTAACTCATGAAAAACACAACCCTAAAGAAGCGCGTTCTTGCAATTGCATCCGCGCTTGCAATTACCACAACTGCGTTAGTAGCAATACCTACAGCGGCAAACGCTGCTCCGGTTTGCTCAACTAAGAGCTCCGTTTATGCTGATGAGTACGTTACATACCAAGAGTGTGTTGGCGTAACCTCAGATGGCGCTCAATATGTAGTACAGATTCCAATCTTGTTTGATGGAACTCTCTTCCTCTTCTCACATGGATATCGCTATCCATTTGATATTCCAGCATCAATTCCTGTTGTTGGTGGATACAAAGTTGGCAAGACTCCAGAACCTGCACCATCAGGTGGCTCTGCGGCCGGCGTAAGCCGTAATGCTGTTGCCATGCTTGCAGCAGGTTATGCAACCGCTGGATCTGGTTTCACCCGTAAGGGCTGGAACGTGGATGCTGCTGTAGCAACAAACGCAGAACTCATCAAATTAATTCGTAAAGAATTTAAAGATGTAAAGCGCGTAGTTGCATGGGGCGAATCAGCCGGTGCCTTTATTACTCAAGGACTATCTGAAAAGAATCCAAAACTGATTAATGCTGCTGGTTTGCTATGTCCAGCCGCTGGAACAGTTGAAGGAGAACTCAAGATGGCTGGCGATGCCCTTTGGGGATTGAAGGCATTCTTCGATCCGACAATTAAGGGTGGAGACTACAAATCAATTCTTGAAGTTTATGGAGATATTGGAAAGGTGCTAACAGTTGCTGGCTCGCTCAGCGCACTATTTGCAGCTAATCCAACAGCGCCAGCATGGCCAGCAACTTCTGCTGCTCCTGCTGCAATCAAAGCAATTCCTTCACGTTCTGCTTTGGTATTAGTTGCTGCGATGTCGGGTGTACCAACACAGAGCCAAAGCTTTGATGGTTCAACTGGTCCAGGCGCTCCATCATCTGCAGATGCAATCCGATTTGCATCAGCAGTTTCTCCAGCACTTGGTGCTCTAGAAAATATTGCAGGTGCTGCGATTCTTGGCATCATTGCAACATATGACATAGAGCAACAAGCAGGCGGACCAATCTTTGATAACTCCGCTACAAACTATGCAGATCAACTTGGCGATGGACTATTTGAATATGGTTCAGCGCTATCAGGTCTTGATGCAACTCAAGGCATGCTTGCTTACCTCGCAGCTTTCCCACGTGCAAAGGCAAATGCCACTGCAGTGACAAAGATGCGTGGACTACTTAGCCATAAGGGCAAGTTCAATGTTCCAACAATTGGCGTAGCCGCTGTTGCGGATAACATCACTCCGGCAGGCAATCTGCAATGGTTAATTGATAAGGCAAGCAAAGCTAAGAGCAAGAACCTTCTTGCACTTTGGCAGATTCCAGCTGATTCCTACACTAAGTTCAGCGCTACTGGCGTTGTAACTCAGAGTGGAACTAATGGAACTGGCCACTGCAATGCAACAACTAGCCAGACCTTGTCAATTGCCAAGATGCTAGATAGCGCTGCTCGTACTGGAAAACTTCCAGCAAGCAGCAAAGTAAAGAAGGCAACTGCAGCTGTAGGTGGGTTGACTTACGATCCATCATTCGGTGCATCACTGCTTAAGTTCTACCAGAAGTAAAGACAGCATAAGCTGATCAGGAAAGAGGCCCGGGAGACCGGGCCTCTTTCGTTTTATAGATAACCTTTCGTGGTGAGAAAGATTGAATCGCCTTCTGCAATGCGAAATCTAGGGATGGAACTTGCAAAGCAATTAGTAGCGGGAGATTTGGTCATATTAAGTGGCGATCTTGGCGCCGGGAAGACCGCGCTAACGCAAGGTATTGGTGCCGGTCTTGGTTTTACCGACATCACCTCGCCTACTTTTGTTATCTCTAGAGTCCATAAAGGTGAACCTCCCTTAATTCATATCGATGCCTATCGCTTACTTAATCAAGAGCGAGGCGTCTTTGAATTTGATGATCTAGATATTGATACTGAGATGAAAGATGCGGTTACAGTAATTGAATGGGGAGATCAATTTGCTCCTCGGCTCAGTGACCAATTTCTGCAACTCAAAATTGAATTTGGCAAAAGTGAATCTGAAAGATTAGTAACTGCCATCGGTCATGGCGCTCGTTGGGAGGGATTCTCATTATGAATTCCCTGATTATTGATACTGCAACCAATCGGACCAGCTGCGCATTATTTATCGATGACCTTTTAGTTTTTAGTGAGTTTCACGAAGGCGCGACAGAGCATGCAGAAGCGCTACCCAAATTAGTTGCAAAAGCGCTGGCAAACTCTGCTCAAATTGATCAAGTAAT
>JBJSWS010000044.1:0-1143 GCA_046085985.1 Actinomycetales bacterium | reverse complement strand
GTTCTAGATTTAGCACAGCTGCCATCGGTGCTGGCGTAAATAGCTTTAGTCTTCTTATCGACACAAACTTTTGTTGGCGGTGTATCGGGAGTAACCGCAACAGCAACTCCACCAGCGACAATTGCGCCAGTAACAAAACCGACCATTACTTTTGTGAAGGAAGATAAAGGTTTCATAAGGTTAGATTTACATTCTTTCCTGAGAGATTTATTAACGGAAATTCAACTCACTCTGAGTAAACTGCGCAAATCATGGATGGCCGCCTCAAGACCGCTCGCACCGGCGTCACGCTCGCATTTATTGTGAATGGCTTCACAGCCGGTTCTTTTGTGGCCCGAATCCCAGACTTTAAGCAGATCTTAGAAATCTCCGATGGCACTCTCGGTCTCTCTCTTCTATTTGTCTCAATTGGAGTTTTTCTAGCGCTCCGTCCCGCCGGCAGAAATAGCGCAAAGTTTGGAAGTAGCCCTGTGATGTTCTGGTCTACTTTGGCAATTGCAGCATCGCTGCCAATTGTGGGCTGGTTACCATCACTGCAATTCACTTGGTTGGCGTTGTTTATTTTTGGATTTACATTGGCAACCCAAGATGTATCAATGAATGCCCACGCAGTTGTAATCGAACAACGCGCTGGTCGTCGACTGATGAGCACTTTTCATGCAATGTTCTCTGTCGGAACATTTCTTGGTGGAATTTTCGGTGGCTTGTTATCGCAGTTAGAGATCTCACCATTAACCCAAGCTTGGATCTTGGTTCTCGTTTATGTTGTAATTGCATTTGTAATTAAGGGTCAATTACTTGAAGCAAGTGTTGATCAACATCCAATTGTTAAAAATAAGGGCGAGCGTTCGCCAGTTATTTTCTGGATCTTTGGAATCTTCGGTCTATTTGCGGCAATCAGCGAAGGCGCTGCCGGAGATTGGGGCGGCGTTTTAGCCCGCGATACTTTTGCTGCAACTCCGTTTATTTCAACGTTGCCATTTATTTTGTACACATTAGCGATGGTAATTGGACGACTATCGGGTGATTATTTAGCGCACCGATTCGGAGCTTCAAAGATAATTGCGCTCGGCGGAATTATTGCCGGAGCTAGTCTTGGTATTGGATTACTAGTTGGCGGAATCCCAGCGATGATGATTGCTT
>JBJSWS010000043.1:0-564 GCA_046085985.1 Actinomycetales bacterium | reverse complement strand
CTCATCGCTTGCAGAATCAGTTTCATCACAGGCATGGGATGTCGAAGGCTTTGAAATTCGCTTTGCCTTCTTCGAACCCACACCATCAAAGAGCCGACTTCGTGTACTGGAAGGACGGTTGGAGCGTTTGCAGGAAAAGGCTGAGGCACTTCGTCTAGAAGTAGAACGGTCATCAGTTGGTATCGATAAATATCTCAAGGAGTGGCGCATCCACTCACTTGAATCAGCAGAACGTGAAATCAAGTGGCTTCAGGACTTGATTACAAACGAGAGGAAATCAAAGTGAAAATCCAATCTAAGCCTGGCGATATTCGTGTTGCCATCGTCGGAGTAGGAAACTGCGCCAATTCATTGGTACAAGGAGTTACCTATTACGAGAACGCCGCGGTCGATCAAGAGATCCCCGGTCTGATGCACGCGGTTGTTGGTGGCTATCACATCAACAATGTTAAATTCGTAGCAGCTTATGATGTTGATGCAAAGAAGGTCGGTCTTGATCTCTCTGATGCAATCTGGGCTTCCGAGAACAACACCATCAAGTTCTGCAATGTTCCGAAATCTGGT
>JBJSWS010000042.1:0-5462 GCA_046085985.1 Actinomycetales bacterium | reverse complement strand
AAACGTGGCCCGGCACTTGCAGATAAAGTAATAGTTTTAGATCCAAGTCCAAGAGCTGAAATCTCCAAATTAACCTTTGATATTGCGCAAAAAATTGAAGGTCGATTAATTGCTCTTGGTGTCACAGTTTTCTTAACTCGTAGCGCAACTAGCGCACCAAATGAGAGTGAACGGATCAACTTTATAAATGGAACTGATGCTGATCTAGTTATTTCAATCGGAATAGATAATTACAAGAACGATAAAGCAAATGGCCTCGCTACTTTCTTTTATGGTAGCGACCAACATGGCATTCATTCTTTAGTTGGCGAGCGATTTGCGACTCTAGCCCAACGTGAGATCTCGGCCCGTACCGACCTTGCAAATAATCGCACGCATGCAAAGACTTGGGATTTATTGCGATTAACAAAGGCGCCAACAATTCGCCTTGAACTTGGTTACATCACCAGCCCAAAGGATTCAGCGCGTCTTGCCGATGCCAACTTCCGCGATACCGTTGCTGAAGGTTTAGTAATTGCAATCCAGCGCCTCTTCTTATCGGCAGAAGAAGATGCAAAGACTGGAACCTTACGTATTGAGGATCTGCGCCGCGCAGGAATTCGTAATTAATTAACTATCAATTAGAATTTCTAAATGTCAGAGGTAGATAGATACCGGACCCACGAACCGGAGAATCTGCAGGAGCGCTTTGCGCATCGCGCCGCTCATATGAAACCAAGTGAGATTCGCTCACTTTTCGCCGTTGCATCAAGACCTGAAATTGTTTCGCTGGCTGGCGGAATGCCAAATCTCTCTGCGATACCGATGGGTGTGATGGCATCGTTAGTTGAAAAGCTGGTAATTGAACATGGCCAAGAGGCGTTGCAATATGGCAGCGGCCAAGGACATCCAAAACTTCGCGAACAGATCTGTGATGTGATGGCGCTTGAAGGAATTAGGGCTAATCCAGATGACATCTTGGTAACTACTGGTTCCCAGCAGGCCCTTGATTTAATCTCTCGTATCTTTATTGATCCAGGCGATGTGGTCTTAGTTGAGGCGCCTTCTTATGTTGGCGCGCTTGGCACCTTCGCTCAATATGAAGCCCGCGTTGTCCATGTCGAGATGGATCAATCAGGTTTATCGCCAGAAGCACTTCGAAATGCCATCAAGACCCTCCGTTACCAAGGACTTCGCCTCAAGTTCTTATATCTAATTCCAAATTATCAAAACCCAACTGGTGTAACTATGCCAAGTGAGCGTCGCACCGAAATTCTTGATATTTGTAGAGAAGCAAAGATCTTTGTTGTTGAAGATAACCCATATGGGCTACTTGGTTTTGATCGACCTGCGCCAAATGCCATGCGCGCCGAAGATTCTGAGAATGTAATTTATCTTGGTTCATTTTCAAAAACGATTGTTCCGGGATTTCGAATTGGTTGGGCGCTGGTTCCACAAGCGCTCCGTGAGAAATTGGTAATTGCATCTGAATCGTCGATTCTCTGTCCATCTAATTTCTCACAGCTTGCGATTTCAAGTTATCTAGCTGATCAACCTTGGCGCGATCAGATTGCATCCTTTGTTGAGCTTTACCGAGCTCGGCGCGATGCGATGCTCGAAAGTTTGGATCAATATTTTCCAAAATCTGCGACTTGGACTCGCCCTGGAGGCGGTTTCTATATCTGGGTTACTTTGCCTCCAGAGATAGATACCAAAGCGTTGATGCCAAAGGCGATTGTTGCAAAGGTTGCATATGTACCTGGCAGCGCTTTCTATGCCGATGGTTTAGGAAGTTGGTCGATGCGTTTGTCTTACTGCCACCCAACTCCGGAGCGAATTCGCGAAGGCGTTAAAGCCCTTGGCCATGTTTTGAGTGAAGAAATTGAGCGAAAGAATTCGTTAAAACTTAACTGATCTCTTTAGCAATTCGAAGAAGATCTTCGCTATCGGCAAATTCGATTTGGATTCGGCCACCGTTTGCGCCACCTTTAATTTTTACCCGAGTATCGAGGGCATCCCCAATTTTTTCTTCCAGCTCTTGATATTTACCAAGACCAGAAAGTTTCTTCTTACTGCCACTCTTTTTGCTATCGCCGACTGAGATTAGCTCTTCAGTTGCGCGCACACTTAAACCTTCGGCGACAATCTTGTTGGCAATTCGCTCAATTTCTTGGAAATCAGTTAGCCCAAGAAGTGCTCTGGCGTGGCCCATACTTAACGCACCACTAGTTAACTTCTTCTGTACCGATGGTGGCAGATTTAAAAGTCGGAGCGTATTTGTAATTACTGGGCGGGATTTGCCGATTTTCTTCGCTAGCTCATCATGAGTAAAGCCAAAATCGCTAAGCATCTGGTTATAGGCAGCTGCCTCTTCGAGGGAATTTAGATTGCTGCGGTGGATATTTTCAACCAGTGCTTCTCTTAGTAATTCATTATCACTTGTTTCACGAATTATTACTGGAATTACCTTTAGACCTGCAAGTTTGGAGGCGCGTAACCGGCGCTCACCCATAATTAACTCGTATTGATTCTCGCCAACTTTTCGCACAACAGGTGGTTGGAGAATTCCAATCTCTTTTATTGATGCTGCGAGCTCTGAAAGTTCTTCATCATTAAAGATACTTCGTGGTTGTTTTCGATTTGGTTTGACACTTTCAATATCAACTTCTAGTCGACCTGCAACTGGTGTTTCAACACCGGGTGCCCGAATTGGTGTTGGTATTAACGAATCTAAATTACGACCTAAGCCGCCACGTTTGACCGTCATTAGACAACCTCTGCTGCGCTAATTGTTGGAGCACCACGACGAGCAACTTCACGAGCAATTCTGGCGTAAGCATCAGCACCATTTGATCCAGGATCGTAAGTCATAACTGTCTGTCCATAAGAGGGAGCTTCTGAGACTCTGACGGCACGTGGAATTGGAATATCAATTAACTCTCTTGGATAGTGTCTTCTAATTTCTTCTGCGACATCGTTTGCTAATCGAGTTCTGCCGTCATACATGGTTAGCAAAATTGTTGAAAGATTTAAATTTGGATTTAAATGTTCTTTAATTAAAGTGACAGTATGTAGTAATAACGAGAGTCCTTCCAATGAATAATATTCACATTGAATTGGAATCATTAATTCATCAGCTGCAACTAGTGCATTAATAGTTAATAAACCAAGACTTGGTGGACAATCAATAATTACATAATCAAATCGTTCACCGCGCGCTGCTGCTTCTGCAAGATAAGTTGTTAACGCTTTCTTTAATCTAGTTTCGCGCGCAACTAATGGAACTAATTCAACTTCTGCATTAGCAAGTGATTGTGTTGCTGGAATTATTTCCAACGATGGATAACCAGAAACCTTAAGAGCAACATTTCTAATTGGTTCTTCTTTGATAATAACTTCATACATTCCAAGGACTTCATCGCGGGCTATTCCAAATGCAGTACTTGCATTGCCCTGTGGGTCTAGATCAATAATCAGAGTGCGGAGGCCACCCATCGCCAGGGCTGCGCCAACATTGACCGCTGAGGTGGTCTTACCTACCCCGCCCTTCTGGTTGGCAACGGTAAAGATCCGGGTGGAGATTGGCTGGGGCATCGGCTCTCGAAAACGCCTAGTTCCAACGACCTTTCGAGGGGTCATTGTTTCACGTGAATCATCCACGCGGCAGAGTTAACCAGCCTTAACGACCTCAACCACGCGTGACACAGGTAAATCAGCCATCTTTATCTCGTGAAGTTCAACCTTTGCCGCCTTTTTAAGGTCAGCAGCTTCAATCTCTGCTGCTGCTGACTCCCCCTTCATCGCAAGGAGCGCCCCTTTGGGACGAATTAGATGCCAAGTGCTTTCAATTAATCGACCAAGTGGGGCGACTGCCCGGGCAGTCACAAAGTCATATTGGCCCTTGATCGCCTCTGACTTTCCTCTAATTACCTCTACCTTTAAACCAAGTTGATCAATAACTTCATAAAGGAACTCAACTCGCCTCTGTAGGGGCTCAATCAAGGTAACGGCAAGACCAGGTTTGGCTAAGGCAATTACCAATCCAGGTAAGCCGGCTCCTGATCCCACATCAGCCAAGCTCCCTTTATCTGGAAGGAGGGTTGTTATGGGAAGGCAGTTCTCAATATGGCGCTCCCAGATGATTTCGCCTTCTCGCGGTCCGATCAGCCCTCGCTCAATTCCAACGGTTGCTAAGAGCTCCGCATAGCGGAGGGCTAACGGAGCCCGCTCGCCAAAAAATTGGCGGGCTCTAGTTTCACGTGAAACGGTCAGGAAGGCATCACCACAACACAGCGATCTGGGTCTTCTCCCTCAGATTCACTTGTTAGGCCAATCTTCTGGATCGTGTCATGGACGATCTTTCGCTCGAAGGCATTCATGGGGGCAAGCTTTATCGGCTTACCTGAAGATTTGACCTCTTCGGCCGTCTCTTCTGCCAACTTAGCTAGGGCGCTCTTCTTTTCAGAGCGGAAGCCATCAAGATCGAGCATCAACCTTGAGCGCTCGCCAGTTGAGGTTTGAACCGCAAGTCGGGTTAGCTCCTGGAGGGCATCTAGGACCTCACCATCGCGACCAACTAGGTGCGAGAGTTCGCCACCCTCTACAACTAGGTGGGCTCGGTCGTTTTCAATACCGATCTCGATATCGCCATCTAAATCTGCAATATCCAGTAGCCCCTCTAGGTAATCAGCTGCGATATCGCCCTCTTCTTCAAGCTTTGTCGCTACGTTCTTTTCGTTCTCGCTCATCTCTTCTCCTTTTTGCCCCTTTTGAGGCTTTTAAACCTATTTGTTCTTCTTTTTCTTCTTCTTTGGTTGGAAGCGCTGCCCTTTTGGTTGATCTTCTACAACTGTATTTCCGGGCTCAGTTGGTTGATCTTTGCCTCGTTTTTTCTGTAACTCTTCCCATGCAGGTGAACCAGGCGCTGGGTTTCTTTTAATTACATAAAACTGTTGGCCCCAAGTCCAGAGATTTGTTGTCGACCAATAAATCAAAACTCCGATTGGAAAATTAACACCAGAGACTGCAAATATGACAGGAAATAGATAAAGCATGATCTTCTGTTGCTGCAACATCATATTGTTTGCCGAATCCATCTTCGGCATTCCTTTAACCATCAATTGTCTCTGAGTTGTAAATGTTGTTGCAGACATCAAAACAATTAAAAGCACAGTAACAATTTTTACAATTCCTTGACTTGAACCAAGGAATGTTTGGGAGATAGGTGCGCCAAAGAATTCTGCTTGGGCTGCTTGTGCCGCCAAAGTATCAGTTAACGCGCCACGAGCTTGCGGTGGATTCTTACCAATTCCATTTAGAACAGTGAAGAGTGCAAAGAAGATTGGTGCTTGAGCCAAGAGTGGAAAACATGAAGCCATTGGATTTGTCTTATGTTCCTTATAAAGCTTCATTAACTCTTCAGATTGTTTCTGGCGATCATCTTTATATTTCTGTTGAATCTTCTTCATCTCTGGCGATAACGC
>JBJSWS010000041.1:0-27781 GCA_046085985.1 Actinomycetales bacterium | reverse complement strand
CTCGACCGCTCTGCCGGCGTAACTGCTGTATAACGATAACTTTGGATGATCTTCCTTGCTAATAACAGAAGGCGGTAGATATGGCCTTGCCCAAAGTTGCATATACAAAGACTATCTTGACTACGCGACTTAGCCAGGTGGCCAAGAAACTGCCGGCCATTCCTCGGATGGAAGTGGAAAGCTCTCGCTTGTCAAAAGATTTTCGATTCGCGATGTGAGCGCTTCGATCTCCTCTGAAGTAAGAAGTTCTCGTAAATCCAGTTCGCCTTGGAAAATTCCATGGAGAACTTTTTTAAGTTGGTCCTTTTCCTCTGACTTCAGACTCAAGCCGGCAAATTGCCATATAACGGTGCGAAGCTTGAAATCAACGTGAAAGGTAACCCCATGATCGCAACCGTAAATCTTTGAATTCTTATCAATTAATATGTGGCCAAACTTACGATCAGTGTTGTTAACGATGACATCAAAGAGCGCCATGGATCTAATGGCACGATCATTCGACTGTGCTATTTCAATGACATCTATTTCTTCGTCAATTTCTATCCATTCTTGAACAGAACCAATTCCAAATGGGCCATCTCGTAAAAGAGTTCTTGGCACCAGATTAAACTCCCCAAAGTCACTTATTAGATATGCCGCATATTCCCGACTTGCAAGATTTCCATCTGGGAAATCCCACAATGGACGCTCGCCAGCTATCGGTTTGTAAATAACCCTCTTTGTATGACCATCTAGCGATATTTCTCCAAAAAGTGTTGCGTTGGAAGCGTCTACCAATCTTCCGATAACCTCTAATTTGCCCTTATCTAAAATCTCACTCATTCCATTCGCCTATAACCATTTGCTCTTGGACAAAGGTGACCTTCTGAATTGATTGGACCACCGCAGAAAAGGCATGGCTGACGACCAGCCGCGACAACTTCCAAAGTATGTTGCGCAAACTCATTAAGAAGATCTGGTGATACTAGAACCTGCAATTGGCTCGTTGCAAAATCGAAATCATTAACCGAAGTTTCATCTGCGTTATTCTGATCAGATAATGCCTCAATACTTATGTCGAATCTATCTATCTCAGATTTCCAAGTGATAGTGATAACTCCAATTTGGAATTCACTCTCAAGCGGCGTCAATAGGCTCAGATGCCTAATTTCAACAGTTTTTTTCAGCTGCAAATCTTGGAGCATCTGTAAGGATCTGCGTGCTAATCCGTCGGCTTGACCCTTTTCAAGAGCGAAAGATGAGACTTTATTTCCTTTGCCAACCTGTAAAAAGAACTCTCGTTCACCAGGAATGCCGATGGTTCCGATGACTAATCGGTCTGGATCTTCGTAGCGAAAAATACGATCACTCATCTATCAGTACCGCCCCCAAGCATTAATCGATTACCGAGTTGCGATACTTTTGATTTGAGGTTCGCTTTCTGATTAAGAAATAGTAGTTTGCCTTGAGAGAGATTAATCGATGTTAGAGAACCGGGATCAATTATTAGCTTTTGGAAATTCTTTAATGGCAATGCTAGAGATACGGTGACAGCAATCTTGATAATGTCACCATGAGAAACAATAAGGATTCGTTTGTCTGGGTAATCTCTCTGGATGGCCGAAAGCCCTTGCTTTACCCTTCGGGCTGCCGCTTTAAAACTCTCGCCTCTTGGGAAACCAAACTCCTCAGGGGTTTTTTGAATAATCTGCCACTCTCTCTTCTTTGCCAACACGTTTAACTCTCTACCTGACCAACTTCCGTAATCCATTTCTTGAAACTCGCTCAGTTCATGCAATTCTTTACTGGTCTTATCAAGGTAGGGCGCAACTGTCTGCAGGCACCTCTCCAACGGGCTAGAGATAATCACGTCAAAATCAAAATCAGATAGGTAACTTTTCAGCTTCTTTGCTTGCTTTGCTCCTATATCAGAGAGCTCGACACCCGGTGTTCTTCCAGCAAGTACTCCCTTTTCATTGGCCGTTGATTCTGCGTGTCGTAGAAAGAAAACTGTCGTCACCCATCAAGGGTATCCATGATTTTGGAATTCATCTTGCTAAGGTCGCCAGATGGAAATGAGATCAGTGGGAAATTCTGGAATCAGAGTATCTCGCATGGGCCTTGGAACAATGACATGGGGCCGCGATACTGATGAGCAGGAAGCTGCAGACCAACTAAAGCTCTTTCTAGATTCTGGGGGAAATTTTATCGATACTGCCGCACTCTATGGTGACGGTGATAGCGAACGTGTATTAGGTGGTTTAGTTGAAGCAATGGCGAATCGTGAGGATCTAGTTCTCGCCACTAAAGCAGGCATCTCTCTTCGCAATGGCGAACGTTACGTTGATAATTCCAGAAAGAGTTTGCTTTCTGATCTCGATAAATCTCTCTCTCGTTTAAATACAGATTATGTGGACATCTGGCAAATACATACTTGGGATGAGAATGTTCCCCTCGATGAAACCTTAGGAGCCTTAGATACTGCTGTAAGCAGCGGAAAAGCTCGTTATGTTGGAATATCGAATTTCAATGGCTGGCAAACTGCTAGAGCAGCCACTCTACAAAATCCAATCTTTGGTCATGCTCCTATTGTCAGTACTCAAAATGAATATTCACTTTTGAATCGAAGAAACGAGAGAGAGGTGCTCTCGGCGGCAAAGAGTCTAGGAATTGGTTTCTTTGCCTGGTCACCGCTAGGTAGGGGTGTGCTCTCGGGAAAGTATCGCTCTGGAATGCCATCTGATTCGCGAGGTGCCAGCCCGCATTTTGCTAGCTTCATCGAACCTTACTTATCCGAAAAATCAGCACAGATAGTGGAAGCTGTCATGGTCGCTGCTGATGGTTTGGGATTATCACCCTTGGAAGTTGCGATTGCCTGGGTGCGCGATATCCCTGGAATTTCTTCGATACTTATTGGTGCACGAACTAGTGCTCAACTGCGCGGAGTTTTAGGAGCAGAGAAAGTCGATCTGGCGATTCCTATTCGGCAGGCACTCGATGAAGTTTCAAGCTCGAGACATGAATCTATATAAAGCTCGAACTCCAAAATGCAATGACTCAATTGGAACTCTCTCATCGACTCCGTGAAATAACGCCATAAAATCAATATCGGTAGGTAATGCCAGCGGACTGAATCCATATCCAGTTATGCCCAGTTTTGCCAAGGCCTTGTTATCTGTTCCACCACTAAGTACATAAGGCACGACAATTCCATCGGGATCTTCGGCCAAGATTGAATCGATCATCTTAGAGACCAATTCTCCTGCAAAATCAACCTCGAGAGGGATATCTGAAACCAAGCTCTCGACTTCAATATCTGGACCAATTATCTCTTTGATAGTCGGTAGCAATTCCTTCTCAAATCCTGGGATAGTTCGACAATCGACCACAGCTGTTGCGTGCTGTGGAATTACATTTGCCTTATATCCAGCCTCGAGCATCGTTGGATTACTGGTGTTTGTAAGAGTTGCTCCAATCATTTTTGCAGCTGGTCCAAGTTCCGCTAGTAACTCTTCGAGATTCTCTTCATCGTAAGGTAGTCCGGATAGATCTGAAATCTTCTTGAATAACACGGAATTTGTCTTCGTAATACGTTGGGGCCACCTATATTCGCCCACTTTCGCAACAGCTTGCGCAACTTTAGTTACGGCATTATCTGGATTTAATAGAGAACCGTGGCTGGCAATTCCCTTTGCGGTTAATTTAATCCATTCAATACCTTTTTGTGAGGTTTCAAGGAGATAAAGGCGTTTGCCAGATTTCAAAGTAACCGAGAAACCACCAACCTCAGAAATTGTCTCCGTGCAGTTGGCAAATATTTCCGGATGATTCTGCGTCAACCATCTTGAACCATAAATGCCACCAGCTTCTTCATCGGCAAAGAAAATTAATACCGTTCGTCGACGTGGCTTCAAACCATGCCTTGCCCAGAGCCTGACGACAGCGAGGATCATTGCATCCATATCCTTCATATCTACTGCGCCGCGGCCCCAGATCGCTCCGTCCTTTATTAAACCGGAGAATGGATCTACGCTCCAATCTTCCTTGTTGGCAGGTACGACATCAATATGACCGTTCACGATTAGACCTGGAAGATCACTATCTTCTCCCGCAATTTCTGCAACGACAGAGCAACGTTTCGGTGCAGATTCATAGATTTTTGCTGATATCCCAACTTCGGCAAGTTTGGCGACAACATATTTGGCTACCGCTTCCTCATCGCCTTTGCCCTCGCCGTAATTAACACTCGGAATTTGAATTAGTTCTTGACATAGGGAAACTACGTCCGCTTCAAGTTCATTTAAAAGGTCAGAACTAAGATTCAGCGAAGATTTATCCATGGGCTAAAGTATGCCCTCTCTTGTCCGGGTGGCGGAATTGGCAGACGCGCTAGCTTGAGGTGTTAGTTCCCGAAAGGGATTAGGGGTTCAAGTCCCCTCTCGGACACGTTGAATGACTATGCTCCAACCGTGGTTAATCTGCAAAGAGATATCTCATTGGACTCTGCACTTTCACTTATCGCTGATGTACCCGACTATCCAAAACCAGGAATTCTTTTTAAGGATATAACGCCATTACTAGCTAATGGCGCTGGTTTTTCTCGAATCATTAAAGAACTAGCCACGCAGATCAGCAACCTAAATGAGAGAGTTGACGCGATTGTTGGCATAGAAAGCCGTGGGTTCATTCTAGGTGGAGCTTTGGCAAATGAACTTGAATTGGGATTTGTAACAGTTCGAAAACCTGGGAAGCTGCCTCGCGATGTTCATCGTAAGGAGTACCAGCTTGAATATGGTTTTGATGCCCTCGAAATGCATAAGGATCTTTTAACGCAGGAGAAAACAGTTGTTGTAGTTGACGATGTACTTGCTACAGGTGGTACGGCACTTGCCTGCCAAGAATTAATTAATATGACGGGCGCTAAAACTGCGGCTCACGTATTCCTTCTTGAAATTGGTGTTTTGATGGGACGAAAGGCGATTGCTGATCTCCATCCTGAAATTAAAATTCTCTCGTTATTGGATAATAATGGCTGAGTTAATCTTCTATTGTGGAACTATGGACAGTGGAAAGTCCACGCTAGCTTTACAAACAGCCCATAACCATCAAAGTCGCGGTCGCACCGGTCTTCTCTTTACAAATCAAGATAGGGCCGGCTCTGGAAAAATTTCTTCACGTTTGGGTTTAACCTCCGAAGCTATTGAAGTGCCCGCCGATTTAGATATCCACCGTTTAACAGTAGATCTACTTTCGCAAGGGCGAAAGATTGATTACGTTATCTGCGATGAATCACAGTTCTACACTCCAGAGCAGATAGAGCAACTAGCCAGAATTGCTGATGGTCTTGGTATCGATGTTTATGCTTTCGGAATTCTTACAGATTTTCGAACAAAGCTCTTTCCCGGTTCAGCACGATTAGTTGAACTAGCCGATCGCGTCCAAACCCTCCAAGTAGAAGCGCTTTGCTGGTGCGGAGAACGAGCTACTCATAATGCACGTACCATCGATGGCAGTATGGTGACAGAAGGCGAACAGGTTGTTGTAGGTGATACGGGTTCAAGTTCAACAATCTCCTATGAAGTGCTCTGTCGTAGACATCACATGAGAAAAGTTACTGCGCGATCTTCTGGACAGGCTGCTATAGATCCCTTGCCATTTAACTAAAGTGTTTTATTTAGTCGGCTAAGAGAGGAAAATTGATGAAAACTGCCAAAGGCTACGCCGCCCACTCAAAGGGAAAAGCACTAGAACCTTTTGAATTTACCAGACGAGATATCGGAACGAAGGATGTTGGTTTTGAAATTATATTCTCAGGGATTTGCCACAGCGATATTCACCAAGCCCGAGAAGAATGGGGACCAGCAATTTTCCCAATGGTGCCTGGTCATGAAATTGTTGGTCGCGTAACCGAAATTGGAAGCGATGTTAAGAAGTTCAAAGTTGGAGACTTAATCGGTGTCGGTGTCTTCGTAGACTCATGTGGCAAATGTGACAATTGCAATCGCGGCATGGAACATTTCTGCAGAGAAGGAATGACGGGAACATACAACTCTCTCGAGCGAGATGGTAAGACAATCGCATTCGGAGGTTATTCAAACTACTTCGTTATAAATGAAAGATATGCCGTCTCTATACCCATGAATTTAGATCTAGCTGGAGTCGCACCTCTCCTCTGTGCCGGCATTACTCTCTACTCGCCTATTCGACATTGGAAGGTAAGCCAGCAATCCAGAGTAGGTGTCATTGGTCTCGGTGGATTAGGGCATATGGGGGTCAAATTCGCCGCTGCTCTTGGCGCGGAAGTCACCGTCTTCTCGCATAGCCAAGGGAAAAATGATGACGCGATAAAATTTGGAGCAAAACATTTCGTCACAACAACACATTCCGATTGGCATAAACCTCATCGCAAGAAATTTGATTTGATTCTAAATACCGTCTCGGCAGAGATTGATTTAGATCCATATCTGCAATGTCTAGATACTGACGGGACTCTCGTAGTTATTGGTTTGCCAGGAAAGCCATACGCAGTACATGCAGGTTCACTATTGGATGGCCGCCGAAGCATTGCCGGCTCAATGATTGGTGGCATGCCAGAACTACAAGAAATGATGGATTTTTGCGGTCAGCATCAAATCACCAGTCAAGTTGAGATAATTGAGGCAGATTACATCAACCAAGCGTACGAACGAACACTTGCTAGCGATGTTAAGTATCGCTTTGTCATAGATGCCCGGAGCTTTTGATTTCAAACAAATATCGAGGTAAGCAGCGGAGCAAAAAATAGAGCTGGTAATAGATTTGCTACAGCAATATTTTTCAAATTTAACAATCTGAATCCAATACCGATTAACAGAACTCCGCCAACGCTTGTCATGGCTGCCACTTGAGGTTCACTTAAGATATTGCCTAGCCCCAAACCAAGAAGAGTCCAAATCGCTTGGTAAACACCCACAGGCAAGCCAGAAAGCATGACGCCCCAACCAAATGCAGCAGCAAATGCAATTGCCGCAAAGAAATCTAATGTACTTTTTAACAGAAGCTGTTCTATTCCGGTACTCATGCCGTCACTAATACTTCCTAGTATCGCCAATGGACCAATTGCGAATACCAGCGAGGCTGTGACGAATCCTTCTACAAATGTCCCGGTATCACTTTTGAATCTTCTCTTTAGGTACTCCCCTAAGTTCAGTAATCGATTTTCAAGATTGAGAGCAGAACCAAGCAACGCGCCAATAATCAAGGAGACAAGGACAATCAGTATTGGTACACCTTCAGGTGTGCCTTCTACGAATTCTTTATTCCAGAGCGACCTTAAACTCGCTGCAGCGCTTATAAGGGTAATTGCTCCAAGAATCTCCGTCACAAGAGTTCGTGTGCGTTCTGGTATGCGATTTCCGCCGAATTTACCGAGAATAGAACCTGCAACAATTGCGATCACGTTGATGATGGTTCCAACGCCAGGAAACATTTCAGTAGTGTACCGATAAATTATAAATCGAAGTGATAGAGGTAACTATACGGTACCTTTAACCGGTGTTCAACCGTTATCTTCAACTATTTCGACATTGGATTAAACCTCATTCATCCATTCCAGTACTCCCTTGGACCGCCAGGAATACATGGGATCTTTCTATAAAGAGATTTGCAATTTTGTCGGTTGGACTATTGCTCTTCGGCGTCGGGGAATCTTTTCTTATCGTCTCAAATATCGGCAATTCACCATGGACGGTACTTTCGCAAGGTGTAGCCATGCAATTAAATTTATCGATTGGGATTGCCACCCTAATTGTTAGCGTCTTGGTTTTACTACTTTGGATTCCACTGAAAGAACGACCAGGCTTTGGCACGATACTAAACATCCTGCTAATTGCATTCGCAATTGACCTTGGAATAATGCTCCTTCCCCAGGTCAATACTTACCTTTACGAAATCATCTATGTGATCGTAGGAATTGGATTGGTAGGAATTGGCTCTGCCTTATACATAACATGTGGACTCGGTCCTGGCCCACGTGATGGCTGGATGACCGCCCTTCATAAAAGAACCGGTATTGCAGTTGGTCGCGTTCGCTTGTTCATCGAACTGACAGTTCTGCTTTCCGGGTGGCTTCTCGGGGGCACGGTCGGCCTCGGAACTGCGCTCTTTGCACTTCTGATCGGCCAATCGGTAGCCGTTTCCTTTGGTGTCGTTGCCCGAATTACCCGGCAGTAACCCTTATTTTTAGGGCTTCCCCCAGTTTGTGGACTGCCTTCACACGGTGTCGCAACCACCACCGTTAAAAAATTAGCAATCTCTCATATTTCTATGAGATGAAAGGTAGAAAATGCTGGATACCTTCTTCAAAATATCTCAACGTGGATCTTCAGTAGCTCAAGAAGTCCGTGGCGGAGTAGTTACCTTCTTTACGATGGCGTACATAGTTGCGCTCAACCCATTAATCATTGGTCTAGCAAAAGATGGTGATGGAAAATTTATCGGCGGTGGGGACGCTCCAAACCTCCCACTTATTGCCGCAGCAACCGCGCTTGTTGCCGGAGTTCTCTCGATCTTGATGGGAGTTGTCGCGAACTTCCCATTAGCGTTAGCAACTGGCCTAGGTTTAAATACCTTTGTCGCTGTTGCTGTTGCTTCGAAGATGACTTGGGCTGATGCGATGGGCCTAGTTGTCCTTGAAGGAATAATTATCACTGTTCTTGTCCTAACTGGTTTTCGAACAGCAGTATTTAGAGCGGTACCAACGCAGCTTAAGATCGCAATCTCTGTTGGTATTGGTCTTTTCATCGCCCTAATTGGTCTGGTAGATGCTGGCTTTGTTCGTAGAACAGCAGCGGGCCCGGTACCTGTAACTCTTGGCGATGGTGGCGAACTTGTCGGTTGGCCAGTCGTAGTCTTCGCGTTTGGACTCTTCTTAACAATCGGATTAATGATTCGAAAAGTTAAAGCTGCTCTTCTTATTGGAATTGTCGTTGCTACCGCACTCGCCGTAGCGATTGAAAGCGCTTTCAAAGTTGGTCCAAATTTTGATGGCACAAATGTAAATCCAAAAGGATGGGGCTTAAATGTTCCAGCAGTTCCAACCGATGTAGTAGCTACTCCGGATTTTGGCCTATTGGGTCAATTCAATCTATTTGGATCCTTTGACCGTATTCCGGTAGTAACCGCCCTACTACTCGTATTCACATTACTTCTTGCTGACTTCTTCGACACTATGGGCACTATGACTGCTATTGGTCAAGAAGCTGGCTTGAACGATAAGGATGGAACCCCGCCAAACGCAGAGCGAATTCTTCTAGTCGACTCACTTGCTGCAGTAGCTGGTGGCGCCGCTTCAGTATCTAGCAACACTTCCTATATTGAATCTGCTTCAGGCGTTGGTGAAGGTGCACGAACTGGGTTGGCTTCAGTTGTAACTGGAGTCCTCTTCCTCTTAACAACCTTCTTATCGCCACTAGTTGCAATTATTCCCTACGAAGCTGCGACCCCTGCTTTGATAATTGTCGGCTTCTTGATGATGACACAGATTAAATCGATTGATTGGGAAGACTATGGAATTGCAATTCCGGCCTTCTTAACCATAATCCTTATGCCATTCACCTACAACATTTCAGTAGGAATTGGTGCCGGATTTGTATCTTACGTTGTTATCCGTGTCTTCCAAGGTAGAACGAAGGATGTACATCCTTTGCTTCTTCTAGTAGCAGGATTATTCATGATCTATTTCTTAAATGATCCAATCAATTCTTGGATTGGATAGTCAGATCTAAATAAATGGGGGGCGAAAGCCCCCCATTTTTATTACCAAACTACTTCACTCTTTCCTAAATTCCTTAGCTGCTCGTTAACTTTGCTAAAAGATTTTGAACCCAGAAAGCCTCTATGGGCCGAGAGTGGACTAGGGTGAATTCCCGAAACCACATTCTCTTTAGGGAAGAGATTCTCCAGCTCTTTAGCCGAATTCCCCCACAGCAGGCCGATGGCTCCATTATCCGCACATATTTTTACAATCTCCTCGGTGATTTCCTGCCAACCGATCTTGCTATGCGATCCACTTTCACCTGCAGTTACCGTCAATACTCGATTTAATAAAAGCACACCTTGCTTCATCCAACGAGAAAGATCACCGTCAGAGGTCGTCGTTGATCCAATATCGGTCAAAATCTCCTTCTGGATATTCATAAGAGAACCGGGAAGACCTGAAAATCGTGGAGAGACAGAGAAAGCCAGTCCACATGCATCTTTTGAATTCGGATATGGATCTTGACCAACTATCACTACTTTTACTTCACTAATTGGCACCTCTAGGGCTCGAAAAACTTTGGATCGTTCCGGCAATACTTGTTCACCGGCGTCAGCTCTTTTTCGCAGCTCTAGCCCTATACGATCGATCTTCTCTAAATGTTGCGAAAGTAAACTTTGCCATTCGATAGGCAATAAGAGGCTCAGATTCATCAAGTTCTAGAGGTTGCGAAATATCGAGTGCCATCAAAAGAAAGTCGAACATCTACCCCAAAGACTGCCTGGATATTTGGCTCAGTGAGAGTTTCAATTATGGGTCCTGCTGCAAATGCTTGGGCTTCCTTCAAAAGTAGTGCGTGGGTTGTTCCGGCGGGAATCTCTTCGATGTGATGAGTCACAATAACTGATGCAGGCGAGCCTGATTCGCTTAGGTACCTACTGATTCGTCTGAGTATGTCTTCCCTTCCGCCCAAATCTAAACCAGCTGCAGGTTCGTCTAGTAGCAAGATTTCCGGATCCGCCATTAGTGATCGCGCAATTTGAGCGCGTTTACGTTCACCTTCACTCAAAGTTCCGTATGTTCTGTTTGCAAGTTCTCGAATGCCAAAGATATCTAATAGGGCTTTTGCTCTAGATTCGTCCCAGAGATCGTACTCTTCGATCCATCTACCAGTTATAGCGTAGGCAGCCGTTAAGACAAGATCAATAACCTTCTCATCAGATGGAATTGCATCATTTAAAGCACTTGAACTCATACCAATTCGCGGTCTTAATTCAAAAACATCTACAGACCCTAATTTTTCACCTAGCAAATACACATCACCTTTACTCGGATGAATCAACGCACCGAGTAATTGCAAAAAAGTGGTCTTCCCGGCTCCGTTTGGTCCAAGAATTACCCAACGTTCACCTTCTGAAAGCTCCCAGCTAATTGGACCCAGAATGTTCTTTCCACTTCTCTTAACTTCAACTTCTGTTAAAGAGAGCAAGGCTGTCATGATCCGACATCCTTTCTAATCTGGTCTATTCCTATCCTGTCTATTTCACACGGTAAACTCCCGCGATGATGCGACAGGCTCTTATTCTGGCTTCTGGAGAGAGAAACCCCGAGGCCGACACTCTACTAAAACAGGGATTAGAACCTTTTGTTCACAAAATCTTAGATCTACAACGAATTGATTTAGGTCATCGAACAATTATTGGCCTATTGATCGAATGTGACCCCGCGCATCTTGAAGCTATTGAATCGGATTTGGTTACCCTAGGAGAACAGCATCTTTTTGATGTGGCTTTGGAACTTCTGTGACGATAAAGGTAATTGCTCTCGATTTCGATTCAACCTTAATAGTTGAAGAATCTCTAAATGTACTTGCTGCTCATCTAAATCTGAGTCATGAAATATCTCGCATTACAGAGCAAGCCATGGCCGGTGAAATAGATTTCACAACTTCTATTCACAAGAGAGTGGAATTTTTTGCAGGAGTACCATTAACCGAACTGAAAAAGGTTGCTGCCTCTCTTACTCTCTCCCCTGGGGCCAAAGAACTGATTGAATTTTGCCAAGGAGAACAGATCCAAATCGCTATAATTTCAGGTGGATTTATCGAGATTCTAAACTCTTTCACCTACCGCAATAACTTTAACCACATATATGCAAATTCATTGGAAATATCGGGTGATCGATTAACTGGAAAAGTTTCCAATTTATCAATCGATGCCAAAGGAAAAGCCATAGCGTTATCGAATCTACTGGGAAAGCTTGGCATCGCGTCGGCGCAGAGTATGGCAATCGGTGACGGGGCTAATGATCTTGAAATGCTAAAAATTGCCGGAGTTGGCGTCTCTTTTAAAGGTAAACCGGTACTCGATTCGGTGGCAGATATTTGTATTCAGAACTCTCTAGATGAAGTTATTCCTTATCTGCAAGCTCCCGAAGTTCTCTAACGGTTGCCGCGGGATTTTCGGATTTATAAACAACAGAACCTGCCACGAAAGTATCTGCACCCGCTTTACGTGCGGCTCTGATAGTTTCTAGATTAATACCGCCGTCAACCTGTAACCACGTCTCCCCTAATTCCTTCTCTCGTAGCCACTTTCTTGCCTCTACAATTTTTGGAATCATCTCTTCAATAAAGCTCTGACCGCCAAATCCAGGCTCTACAGTCATGACGAGCAGCATATCCATCTCTTCTAACAAATCTGCAACAGTCTCAAACTTGGTATTGGGCTTTATTGCCAAACCTGCCCTTTTACCCGATTTCCTTATCTTTCTTAGAGTGTTAAGTGGGTCTTCACAAGCTTCGTAATGCACTGTAATGCTCATCGCTCCAGTTTCCAGATATTCAAGAGCATTTTTATCCGCCTGCTCAATCATTAGATGGACATCTACCGGAAGTTTTGAGTAACCAATGATCTCCGCTGCTTGCGAGAAAGAGAAAGTTGTGTTGGGAACAAATTTCCCGTCCATAACATCCAAGTGCAACAAATCTGATACCTCAGCAACTCGTAATATTTCATTAGGCAAATCATCGAAATTTGCATTTAGAATGCTGGGGCAAATTCTGATCACTCGCTTATCCTAAACCTCAATAAAGCTAGATACATCGAATCTGTGCCATCACGATAGGTCCATAACTGCATGTCTCCGTCTTTATCCGGATGCATACTTACAGGAACTCTTTCAAACTCTGGATTCTCCTTCAAAAAACTATTGATTTGCCATTTTGTTTCGGACAAATGCGGACTGCATGTCGCATACGCGATAATGCCTCCAGGGTTAAGCAATTTCTTTGCTGAATTGAGCAATTCTCGTTGTAGTTGTGTTAAAGATGGTAAATCCTTTGGCGTACGGCGCCAACGAACTTCTGGCCTTCTGCGCAACGCTCCAATCCCGGTGCATGGAGCGTCAATCAAAATCCGATCGAATCGATTTTGGTTGCCTGGTAATTCCTTATCAAGGGTACGACCATCGTGAGTGATTACCTTGGTTATTCGAACCACTTGTTGGATCAGCTTAGAACGTTCAACTGATAGCTCGTTTGCGATTAATAACTTCGGATTTCGGTTCTCATGAATTAGCAGCGCTTCTAAATAAGCAGCTTTTCCTCCGGGACCAGCACACATATCCAACCACGAGAGACTTCCGGTATCTGTAGCTACAAAATTTTCAACAACTAGCTGTGAACCGTAATCCTGAACCCCTGCTCTGCGTGCACGGATTGCAGTTAGGTTCCCCGGATTTCCCATGGCAGATAATGCATTTCTACTTCCAGGGATTCGAATTGCACCTTCTTTCTCCAACTCCTCAACCGTAGATAATCCGGGCCAAGCAACAAGAGTTGGCCTAGTCGGAAGGTTGTTCGCCTCAAGTTGGTTCTTAACAAGTTCCTCATCCTTAAGGACGTCCCTATAGGAATCGATAATCCATTGCGGATGAGAATATTTTTCAGCATCAGTATCTGGAAGGAAATCTGGATTCTCTGAAATTCTTCGCATCACAGCATTCACAAATCCAGATGAACTGGCTCCTGTAACTAATTTTGCCAGATTCACAGTTTCGCTCACGCCGGCATGCAAGGGATTCTTCATAATAAGTAGTTGATAAGCACCAATTCGCAGAACTATCAAAACCTTAAGATCAATTTCAGATAGTTCTCGATTGGCAAATTTTTTGATTGCAGCATCAAGAAAACCTTGTTGGCGAAGCGTTCCATAAACCAGTTCGGTAACAAAGGCCTTATCACGATTTTCTAGTTGAGACTTCTGAAGAAGTTGTGGAAGAAGAATGTTGCTATATTTTTCATTAGCCAGCACTTCATAAAGAGCTTCGAAAGCTAATTGCGAGAACCGGCCTCTCGCTTCATCTAAACGATTCTCCTTTTGCGACTCGTGCACCGCGAAGCCAATCAACCACCAACATCCTTCTAGATGATTCGGGTTGCACATCAAGAATTACAACTGAACCTTCACCTGTTCCGACCGTGAAAGGCTCTAAGTTAAGTATTTCTCCGGCAATTCCACTCGTACTTCCTGCTTCCGCTTTCAATATCTTTATCTTCTTTCCACGAAATTCTGTCCATGCTCCGGGAGAATCAGCAAACGCGCGTATCTGTCTAAGCGCTTGACTATTTTCACCGTTCCAAACGATTCTCAAATCATTCTTCTCTATCTTCTTCGCCTCTGAAATCGGTCCTGCTTGTGGCATAGGTTCTTTTCCACTTTCAATCATTGCTATTGCTTCTAAAACTAAGGTAGAACCCAAATGACTCATTTCTTTCAGTGCTTCAGTGGCGTTCAAATCTTTTAAGTCGAAATCGCATTGTCGATAGATGGGTCCGGTATCCATACCCTCGTTCAACTTAAAAACGGTTAACCCACTCTTTGTTTGGCCAGCTAATATCGCTCTTTGAACGGGCGCGGCTCCGCGAAATTGAGGCAATTTTGAGAAATGAAGATTTAGCCATCCATAAGTAGGAGCAATTAACGCCTCCTTCTTAAGAATTTTTCCGAAGGAGATTGCGATAACGAGGTCAAGCTGATCTCGATGTATTGTTTCTGCGATTTGAGAATCATCTTCGGCTGCCACTATAGATAATCCGACATCCTTGGCCATCTCAGAAATCTCGTTATCAGATACTTCCTTGCCCCGCCCTTTTGGTTTACCTTTTTTAGTGAAGAGAGTCGATACTGTATAACCTTTTTCGATTAGAAGATTTAATGATGGTAAGGCTAGTAATGATGTTGAAGCGATCCCTATCTTCAAATTACAAAACCTGTCCGTTAGTTTTATGAGGAGAGATCTGTATTCTTGGCTCAAAACCTTGCGATTGATTTTCTAAAAACCAATCCGAGTTTCTGATCTCCTTCATAGCCTGCTTTCTTAATTCATCAGTTAGTCGATCTATGAAGACAATTCCATCTAAGTGATCCGTTTCGTGTTGTAAGGCTCGAGCAAGAAAATCTGTTCCCTCGACAGTTATCGGCTCCCCATACATATTGAAACCTCGTGCTACCGCTTTCATCGATCTACGAGTTTCATAACGAAGCTCAGGGAAAGATAGACATCCTTCTTCCCCATCCTGCACTTCTTCACCCAATGTAAGAGTTGGATTCACGAGATGTCCGATAGTTTCATCGACGTCCCAGACGAAAACTCTCAGCGGAACACCAATCTGTGGTGCGGCTAATCCGGCGCCTGGAGCATCCAACATAGTTTCTGTTAAATCAGATACTAACTTGCGAAGTTCCTTATCAAATACTTCAACAGGGGACGCGGGCGTCGTCAAGACTGGATCGCCAAAGAACCTTATGGGCTGAATTGTCATTCCCGAATTCTACCTAGCCAAATCAGATTCGCTTAATAGAACTAGATATCTGCCGGTTCGCGCTCTATTTTGAGCAGGTTTTGTTGTTTCAACGAAAGATACTTTTGCAAGATCTTCAAATCGTCCATTAATTTGCGCGTTTCATCTTCTCTCGTCCGAACAATTAAAGATTCCTCATCGGAAAGCAACTGAAACTTTGCCTTAACCAGTGAATCTTGCAATGAATTGGCAAGTTGCAAAAGATTCCCATTGGAAATCTTGGTCAAATTCCATATTGGGGGAAGGTCCAGATCTTCACGTTCCTTAAGTTCTCTCTCCAAATATATAAGGGGTTTATCTTTAAGAAGTGCTTGCACAAATGGGTGTTTCCCTTCAAGATCAATATAGAATGTTCCATCTGCGTCCAAGAGTCCTAATAGAGAATAAACCTGTAAACGAGTTTGCTCTTCTGCGCGAAGAGAAGGCGCATTACTGCGAAATTCGGCATCTAAAAAGATCACCGCTTGATACTTTATCTTAGGTTCCATTCCGGGTGTGGCGATGACAATTGAACCTGAATTTACTGTTGTGACTGGCTTTTCAGCGGTGGACAAATATACGGAAACATTTGGGAATATTTTCCGTAGCTGATCCCGAAGATTCTTTCCGCCAGATTTCAACTCTATAAATTCATTACTTGAACAGACCGAGCACCTCCAATCTAAGTGAGGATTCATACAAATGACGCATTTCAATCTCTTTGCCTGATTAAGTCTTAGTTTTCCGCCGCAACTGCACTTTAGGGCACACCGACACCTTTTACAGGTAATCGAAAGAACTGCATCTATAGTCGCAACTGAGATTAATACTTTGCCATTCGGCATCTTGGATTTTATTGAATCGTGATAGGTTTCTGGAAAGCATCTGATCTTTCTACCCATCCCCTTTGAATTGTATTTCCCTAGATCAATAATTTTCTTTCGCGAGTATTGCAAAAGTTCCAAACTTGGCAGGGCAGAGATAAATCTCAGTTTGATTGGTTCCATATGAGCTCTAAGAATTGCAACATCTCGAGCATGCCAAAAGGGATTCTTTCGTTCACGGTAATGTTCAGACCAGTCATCAAAAAGAACGATATTTTCTAATTTTTTATAGGGTTGCATAATCGCGCCCCTTAAGCCAAAAAAGCATTTACCCTTGTCATAAGCGCAAATTTCTAGCTGCTCCTTAATGTAATCCAGTTCGCGCTGGGTTGGCGCCATAACAAGAGTATTGCCTTCGCTTAGATCTATGTCTCGGGATAAACGTTTTAGATTTAGGTCATTTACGAAATCAAATCTCGGTCGAAACCGTTTTGATTGAACACCTTCATCGGTTATTGCAATGTCTTTGACGAATTTTAAGATTGCATCCAAATTAGTTCCATATCGCGCTGCAACTTTGTCCAGGAAGAGCAGATGGCTCGCTGGGATTCCATAACCTCCCTTGATTTCCAATATGGGACGAGCGTGAACCTCTTTCCCGGAAAGATTTCGGATATAGCCAATTTTTTCGCTTTGCTGTAATGGAACTTTAACTCTAGCCCCAACTATTGCATGTTCAAGCAATTCGTCTGGAACGCCGTATGTAAACGTTGAATCTAAATGAAAAGGAAGATCTGTTACGTAAACTTCTGCTGAAACTGAGTACGTTTTTGCGCGATTTGAAAGTTTTGGTTTTTGTCTCTTCAAAACCAGCGGCTTAGCGGCCAAAAGGTCTAACCTTTAACGCAATTGGCTAGCTTTGCTACACGGTCGGTGGCTTCCCAAGTAAACTCTGGAAGTTCGCGACCAAAATGACCGTAAGAACTAGTTTTCGAATAAATTGGGCGCAATAAATCCAAGTCACGAATAATAGCTGCTGGTCTGAGATCAAATACTTCGAGTACCGCATTTGAAATTTGTTCAACCGGTACTTTTTCCGAGCCAAAAGTTTCAACAAATAGACCAACCGGATGTGCCTTCCCTATTGCGTAGGCGACTTGCACTTCACATCTATCAGCTAACCCGGCAGCAACAATATTCTTTGCAACCCAACGCATGGCATAGGCCGCAGAACGATCTACCTTTGAAGGATCCTTTCCGCTAAAAGCTCCACCGCCATGTCGTGACATACCTCCATACGTATCAACAATGATCTTGCGTCCAGTAAGACCTGCATCCCCCATCGGTCCACCGATTACAAACCGGCCTGTTGGATTTATTAAAACTTTGATCTCTGACATATCAATTTCAAAGCTTTTCAGTACCGGATTGATAACTGCTTCTTTGATCTCCGGTTCTAACTTATTAATTAAATCTACATCCGGAGCATGTTGCGATGAGATGACCACCGTATCTATCCCAATAGCTTTCTCACCATCATATTTAATTGTTACTTGCGTCTTGCCGTCCGGTCTTAAATATGGCAACTCACCGTTCTTTCGAACTTTAGAAAGACGCTCAGCCAATCGATGCGCAATCGCAATGGGCAGAGGCATAAGCTCCTTGGTTTCGCGTGTTGCGTAACCAAACATCAACCCCTGATCTCCGGCTCCCTGTAGATCAAATGGATCTTCGGAATTAGATAGTCGCTCCTCCAAGGCGTGATCAACTCCAACTGCTATATCTTGACTCTGCGAACCTAGAGATACGGAAACTCCACAACTATTCCCATCAAAACCTTTTTCTGAACTGTCATAACCAATATTCAAAACTGTATCTCTTACTAAATTCATAACGTCGGCATAACCATTTGTGGTTACTTCCCCAGCTACGTGCACTTGTCCGGTGGTGATTAGTGTTTCGCAGGCAACGCGGCTCTTTGGATCTTGGCTTAATAGGGAATCCAAAACTGCATCCGAAATCGCATCTGCAATTTTATCTGGATGTCCTTCGGTAACAGATTCTGAAGTGAAAAGTCGTGTTCTCATTGGACGCTATCCTGCAATGAGATCTGTTCTTCAATCTGATCACATATTTTAGAAGCTACATCCATCTTTGAAGCATCCTCGAAATCCCATTTCTGACCATTTTTAGAGAGTAAAGAGCCGGTAGTTTGCAGCTCTCCAAAAACCTTGCCGCCGGAAACATCAGTGACATATAAGAGATCAACACCCTTTTCATGAAGTTTCTTCATTCCACGTTGCAGATAATCTTCGTTTGTCTCTGCAGCAAAACCGACAAAGATTTGATTGGTTTTCTTGTTGCCTGAAAGCTTTTTCAAAATATCTGGATTTTGCTCTAATTGAATCTGCAAAAAGTTACCTTTTTCAATCTTCTCTTTTGAGTATTGACTAGGTCGGGCATCTGCTACGGCAGTGCTCATTACCAAGCAATCTGATACTGGCACTTCTTCCATTAAGTACGACAGCATTTCCGATGCGCTATCAGCTCTCTTAATAGACACCCCTGGAAGATCGAACTCTTCTGACTCTCCAATAACCAGTAGTACATCTGCACCGCGTCTCCTTGCTTCATAGGCAATAGAGAGTCCCTGTCGGCCACTTGATCGATTACCTATATATCTGACGGCATCAATCGGCTCTCGAGTTCCACCTGCAGTAACCACAACTCTCTTTCCAGATAGTTTTGAACCTGCAGTATCTGACTTCGTAAATTTGCCACCAAAAACCTCATCTATGAACTTAAGTATTTCGCTCGTCTCGGGATACCTGCCTATTCCGCTATCTCCCCCAGTTAATTTTCCAACAGCAGGTTCCATGACATGTATCCCACGTGATCTGATTATCTCTAAATTCTCTTGCGTTGCCTGATTGAGATACATCTCAGGATGCATTGCAGGAATGAGCAGAAGCGGTGCTTTGCTAGCTAGAATCGTTGTTGTAAGAAGATCATCAGCACGTCCGGTTGCAATCTTCGCAATTAGATCAGCAGTTGCTGGCCCTACAACAATCAACTCACTTCGTTTTGCTAGCTCGATATGGGTGACGCCCATATTTTTCTCCCATAGGTCGGTGAAAACTTCGCGACCCGAGAGCGCCTCCCAGGTAATTTTTCCTACAAAATTTAAACTATTTTCTGTAGGGAGCACTGAGACTTGATTTTCGAAATCTTGTAATCGACGGAGCAAATCGCAGGATTTGTAGGCGGCTATTCCGCCACCAACTCCAAGGAGAATTTCTCTTCCACTCGGGAAGGTAATCATTACTTCTCCGTTGTTGGCTCTAAGTTCTCAATCGTTAAAAGATTATCGTTAATTTCGCGAAGGGCGATTGAGAGCGGTTTTTCATGAACATTTGTTTCAACAAGCGGGCCGACATACTCCAAAAGACCTTCACCAAGTTGAGAGTAGTAAGCATTGATCTGACGAGCACGCTTGGCAGCATAGAGAACTAAGCTGTATTTAGATCCACTCTTATCCAATAGATCATCGATAGGCGGATTAGTGATTCCGTCAAGATTTGCCACAGCAAACTCCTTGGTTCTTATCAGAGGGTTTAAGAGGAGGCTAAGGCTACCAGTGCTTCAACAATCTCATCGACTCGATGATTTACAAGGATATGGTCAAATTCGGCTGCTGCTGCCATCTCTTCCCGAGCTAGCAATAAGCGGGCCCGAATCCGTTCCTCATTTTCTGTGCCCCGTCCCCTGATTCGCTCCTCCAAATCAGAGATTGTTGGTGGCTGTAAAAATACAAGTATTGAATCGGGCCTAATTTTTCGAATCTGCCGAGCGCCAGCAATTTCAATCTCCAAAAGCACATTTAATCCCTTGTTAAGCGCATCGTTAACAGGGCTAGCTGGTGTGCCATATTTAAAGCCAGCAAATTCTGCCCACTCTAACAATAAGTTCTCATTAACCATTTCTGTAAATTTATCTTCAGTAAGAAAATGATAAGCAACTCCATCGATTTCATCAGGTCGCGGTGGACGTGTAGTTACTGAGACCGAAAAATGGAAATCATCACGCTTTTTTAATTCCCTAACAATTGTGCTTTTGCCGACGCCACCCGGACCGGACAGAACTATCAATTTCGACATCTATCTGCGCTCCAAGGCCTTGAGAAGTTCGTTTTTTTGGCGCACACCAATCCCTTTGATTCTTCTACTATGCGAAATCCCGATTTGATCGAGAATATTTTCTGCGCGAGTACTTCCAAAACTTGGGATGCTCTCGAGCAGCTCCTTAATTCGCATATTTTGTATTGCTTCTTCAGTTCGATCAAAGGCAGAGAACCATCTAACTCTTTTTTTCTTGACGTCCAACTTAAAATCAGCTCTTATCTTTCTGGCAGCGCTCGCCTTTAATAAGGCTGCCCGCCTCTCCTCGTTGCTCAGTTGAGGGGGTTTACTCATAGTGAAATCTAACCTCAAGTTAACCTAATAAATCGAATCCAAAATATCCGCAGCGGCACGCCCTGGTGCCTTTGCCTGCGTTATCGGTCGTCCAACAACTAAATAGTCAGCTCCGTTCTCTATTGCTTCTCTTGGGGTTGCAGTACGAATTTGATCGTCGCTACCAGGCGCAAAACGAATACCTGGGGTAATAATCTTCGTTTCTCGGCTCACTGTCTTTCGTATCTCTTGAACCTCCAACGGAGAAGAAACTATTGCTCGCGCTCCCGCGTCCTCTGCTATCTTGGCAAAGTTTGCTGCGACTGCTGGATTTAGAAGTTCATATCCCATGGATCTTAATTCCTGGTTATCGAGCGAGGTAAGAACCGTAACTGCGGTTATCAGCGTGTTAGGAAGTACGTTTACTGCCGCCGAAATCATCTTCTGACCACCACTTGCATGAACCGTAAGAAATAAAGGATCAATCTCCGATAAATTTTCCGCAGCCTTTAGTACGGTATTTGGTATGTCGTGCAATTTAAGATCAAGGAAGAGCTTGATATCGCTATGGCGCTTGATAATGCTTAATACACCGTGCGCTCCATGCGCTGTAAAAAACTCTAAACCTAATTTATAAACGGCAATACTCTCGCGAGTTTGATCTATTAAGTTATCAATTAGATTCATATCTGTTGCATCTAAAGCAAGGATTAGTGGGCTACTTCTCATGAGCTGCTCCAATCGCCTCAGCAAAAGATGCGAAGCCACGTTCTTGAATCAATTGCAGCAATTCAGATTTAACATTGATTGCCGCCATAGGGTTTCCAAACGTTGCAGTTCCGATAGAAACTCCACTGGCGCCGGCAAAGATAAGTTCAAGCGCATCCCGACCACTTGTAACGCCACCCATTCCAAGAATTGGAACATTGGGAATCGCTTTATGAACTTGATATATCGCACGAACCGCTATGGGACGTATCGCTGGTCCCGATAAGCCTCCGGTTAAGCCGGCTAACTTGGGTCTTCTTTTATCGATATCAATTGCCATACCAAGAACTGTATTTATTAGAGCTAAACCATCTGCTCCTGCGGCTACTACTTCTCTTGCAATTGAAACAATGTCTGTGACATCCGGAGAAAGTTTAACTAGTAGCGGATAGTCGCCTCCCATATTTCTGCGCACAGATTCGATTACAGCTCGCGATGCCATCGGATCGCATGCAAAAACTAAACCTCTATTTTCGACGTTTGGACAAGAAATATTTACTTCTATTCCAAAGAGACCATTAATGTTTCGAAGTCGCCGAGCAAGAGAGGCATACTCCTCAACTGTTTCGCCAGATATCGAGACAACGATTCTGACATTCTGCTCTAATAGCCACAGAATATCTTCTTCAAGAAATTGATCAATACCTGGACCTTGTAAACCTATTGAGTTGAGCATTCCTGATGGGGTTTCAGCCATCCTAGGAGTTGCTCGTCCGCTCCTCGGCTTTAGCGCAATACTCTTTGTGACCACCGCTCCTAATTCTGTTAATGAGAAAAATTGGGCAAGTTCCTTTCCTGAACCGGCGCAGCCACTTGCGGTAAAAATTGGATTAGGGAAATAACGTCCACCAAATCGAGTTCCAAAATCAAAAGCCTTAAAGTCACTTTCCATTACTTACCCCATGTACCTTCCGGGATCGTGCGTGGAACGCTCCATACAATTCGTGAGCCATCAACAACAGGTCCATCAATACAGCTTCGGCTCATCTTTATCAAACCATCTGATGTCTTCATTGGAATTACGCATGTCATGCAGACGCCAATTCCACAAGCCATCGACTCTTCAACGGCACACTGATGCACCACTTCATTCTCTACTGCGATCTGATTAACGGCTTCTAGCATGGCCATTGGCCCACAAGAATAGATAACTTCTGTTTGGAAACGAGAGATCAATTCTGGCAACAACTCAGTGACCTTACCTTTTGTTCCTGCACTTCCATCTTCAGTGGCAATTGTCATCGAACTTACTGAGCGCTTGCCCTCTAAAGGCGCATAGATTTTCATGCCTGTCGATGCTCCTACTAGAACATCAACGCGCGTTCCTCGTCCCTTTAGTACTTCAGCAAGACCAAATAGTGGAGCAGATCCATATCCGCCACCAACTAGAAGTGCATTTACAGGCTCTGTAGGAATTCCGAAACTAGTTCCTAGCGGTGCAACTAAATCTACAAAATCTCCGATAGATCTCTGACTCAACCACTTGCTCCCCGAACCATGTGCGGCAACGACCAATTCGATTGTGCCACCCTGACTACTCTTTTCGTTAGCTCGATAAATTGCGAAAGCTCTTCTAAGGATCATCGCCGAACCCGGACCGCCCACTGATATCGCAACAAAGTTTCCGGGACGACAATGTTTCGCTATCTCTCCTACACCAAAAATCATATGAAAATACGCGCCGATCTTCTTATTTGAGAGAACCTCGGCTTGTACCTGAGTAGCTTTACTATTAATCGGCATGCTAAATTGCAAACCAATCTTGTAATGATTTTACCTTTATATGATTTCCCTGCAGCGCTCTAATACCTGAAACTGCGGCGCGCAATGCCGGTACAGTTGTAATGCATGGAATTCCCTTTACAACCGCAGAACTTCTAATCAACCAACCATCTTGACGAGTATCTCTGCCAAAAGGCGTATTTATTACTAGCTTAATACCGTGATTTTCTATCAAATCAACAGCATCCGGCATCCCTTCCTGCTTTTCGAAATGCTTACCGACTACTGTGCTTTGAATTGAATTCCGCTGTAAAAATTCTGATGTTCCGCGAGTAGAGAATATTTCAAATCCTAAATGGTAGAGAGCCTTTAGGGCATCAAGTGCCGGTACCTTATCTTTGTCAGCCAATGAAACAAAAACCTTGCCCCCGGTCGGCAAGGCTCCAAATGCAGAAATCTGACTCTTTGCAAAGGCACTGCCAAAATCATTCGCTATTCCCATTACTTCCCCAGTCGATTTCATTTCCGGACCAAGAACCGAATCAACATTTCGGCCATCGCTCCTTCTAAATCGATTCCAAGGAAGAACTGCCTCCTTTACCGATATCCCCTTACTGCTTCCAATTTTTGTTGCCGGAAGCACTCCAACCGCTCGTAATTCGGAAATCGTTTTACCAATAGATATTAATGAGGCTGCCTTGGCTAATAGCACCCCCGTTGATTTGCTTACAAAAGGCACTGTCCGCGATGCGCGAGGATTAGCTTCCAGGACATAAAGTTTGTTATCCAAGATTGCATACTGCACATTTATTAAGCCACGCACCCCAATTGCGCGAGCCAGTTTCTCAGTCGTCGTGAATATCTCCTGAATTTTTTCGCTTGCTATTTGTTGCGGTGGAATAACACATGCAGAATCGCCTGAGTGGATACCAGCTTCCTCTATATGCTCCATAACGCCTGCCAAGTAGAGCTCCTCGCCGTCAAACAGGGCGTCGACATCGATTTCTATAGCGTTATCAAGAAACTTATCGATTAGTACAGGATGTTCTGGATTAATCTCAACTGCACGTCGTATGAATCGACCTAATTCCTCTTTATCGTAAACAATCTCCATACCCCGTCCACCTAGAACGAAGGATGGTCGAACCAAGACCGGATATCCAATGCGGTCTGCAATTTCTTCTGCTTCGAGTGTATTTCTCGCGGTTCCAAATTCCGGCGCATTTAAAGATTCATTACGAAGAATCTCACCGAAGGCTGCTCTGTCTTCGGCGCGATAGATTGCTTCCTCTGAAGTGCCGAGAATAGTTACACCAGCTTCTACTAAACCGGCCGCAAGACCTAACGGTGTCTGTCCGCCAAGTTGCGTAATGACTCCTAAAACGGGCCCTGCCTTCTTCTCAGCCTCAATTACTTCTAGAACATCTTCAAGGGTCAATGGTTCGAAATAGAGTCGGTCAGAAGTGTCATAATCAGTAGAAACTGTTTCTGGATTGCAATTAACCATTATCGTTTCAATATCTTCATTCCTAAGAGCATACGAAGCATGTACACACGAGTAGTCAAATTCGATGCCCTGTCCAATGCGATTAGGTCCACTTCCTAGGATTATTACTGCCGGTTTAGATCTATCCCTAACTTCAGTTTCTGAATCATAGGAAGAGTAGTGATAAGGCGTGTATGCCTCGAATTCACCAGCGCAAGTATCAACGGTTTTATAGACGGGATGAATATCAAACTTGGAACGAAGCGCCCGAATATCACCTTGTGACAAATCCCTTAATTTTGCTATTTGGAAATCACTGAAACCGAATCTCTTCGCCAAACGTAGCTGCTCGAAACTCAACTCGTGTGTTTCCTTTATTTCCCGTGCGATGGCATTTATCCGTGATATCTGACTTAAGAACCATGGATCAATTCCTGTTCTTCTGTAAACCTCCTCTATTGAGGCGCCGAGGTGAAGCGCCTGCTGTACTTGATGAAGGCGTCTCTCTGTAGGAATCTGCATCTCTTCTAGAAGTTCTGATTGCGATGACAAGATATTCCACTCAAACTCTGAATCCTTGCGTTCTAATGATCGCAAAGCCTTCTGGAGAGCCTCTGGAAACGATCTGCCGATCGCCATAGCTTCGCCAACACTCTTCATAGTTGTAGTCAATCGAGGATCGGCGTCAGCAAATTTTTCAAAAGCAAATCTAGGAATTTTTACAACAACATAATCAAGTGTCGGCTCGAAAGATGCCGGTGTCTTTTTGGTTATGTCATTCGGAATTTCATCTAAGGAATATCCAATCGCCAATTTAGTTGCGATTTTTGCAATTGGAAATCCAGTGGCTTTTGAGGCGAGTGCGCTCGACCGCGATACTCGAGGATTCATTTCAATTACAACTATCCGACCGTCCTTCGGGTTAACCGCAAACTGAATATTGCAGCCACCTGTTGCCACTCCTACCTCTCTGATAATTGCAATTGATAGATCACGTAACCGCTGGTACTCAACATCCGTCAAAGTTAGCGCAGGGGCTACTGTTATCGAATCGCCCGTGTGAACGCCCATTGGATCTAGATTTTCAATACTGCACACGATGACCACGTTATCTTTGTAATCACGCATTACCTCGAGCTCAAATTCCTTCCAGCCAATTATCGATTCTTCTAAGAGAACTTCAGAAACTGGACTGTGTTGCAAACCGGCCCCAGCAATTAATTTCAATTCCTCTGCATTTTTTGCAATACCGCTGCCTAGACCTCCCATTGTAAAAGAAGGTCTAACTACAACTGGATAGTTAAGAATGTTTACTGCGCTAAGGCAATCTTCTAGTGTGTGACAGATTATGGACTTTGCTGATTCGCCACCTACTTTTTCTACGATACTTCTAAATTCTTCTCGATTTTCACCACGCTTAATCGCCGGAATATCCGCACCAATTAGCTTAACCTGATAGCGCGATAAGACACCGTTAGCGTCAAGTTGCATCGCCGCATTCAACGCAGTTTGGCCACCTAGTGTTGCTAGTAAGGCATCCGGGCGTTCTTTATCGATGATTTCTTCAAGAAATTGCGGCGTAATTGGTTCGATATAGGTTGCATCTGCGAACTCCGGGTCTGTCATGATTGTTGCTGGATTGCTATTTACTAGAACAACGCGGATTCCCTCACTTTTCAAAACCCGGCACGCCTGTGTTCCTGAATAATCAAATTCACAAGCTTGGCCTATAACAATTGGTCCACTACCGATAACCATTACGCTCTTAATGCGATCATCTTTTGGCATTGGATCTCATCATTTCTAAGAAATCATCAAAGAGATAATTTGCATCATGGGGTCCAGCTGCTGACTCTGGATGGTATTGAACCGAAAATGCAGGTGTATCAAGAAGTCGCAATCCTTCAACAACGCCATCATTTAGATTTAAATGAGAGACAACTCCAGGTCCAAAAACCGTTGCGAATTCACCAGTTGATGGAGCATCAACGGCAAAACCGTGGTTATGAGAAGTGATTTCAACGCGATTGTGCAGTCGATTAAGTACCGGTTGATTAATGCCACGATGTCCAAACTGCAATTTATATGTATCAAAGCCAAGCGCTCTTCCCAATATCTGGTGACCAAAGCAAATTCCAAAGATTGGTATTCCTGCTAAGAGTGCCTTGCGAATATTCTCAACCACATCAGTCATGGTCGCTGGGTCCCCAGGACCATTAGAGAGAAATATCCCGTCATATCCTTGATCTGCGATCTCTTCGAATGCGGTGGTAGCCGGTAAAAGATGAGTTTCTATTCCACGTTTTGCAAAATTCAGTGGCGTCGCGGACTTAATTCCGAGGTCGTAAGCTGCCACTTTAAATTCACGATCTGTAATTGCCGGAATGACCGAGCGTTCTGTAACCGAAACTACATCTGCTAAATAGGAGCCGGCCATTTGGCTAACTCCCCTTACTTTGGTAACCATCTCTACTCTTGAAAGATCATCATCAGAGAAGATTCCAACACGCATAGCTCCGCGATCTCTAATATGTCGAGTTATTGCCCGGGTATCAACCCCAGAAATCCCTACGACACTATTACTAATCAATGCCTCTTCAAGAGAACCTTCAGCTCGCCAATTCGAAACAATTGGGGACGGATCGCGAACTACAAATCCACTTACCCAGATTTTCTTAGACTCCATATCTTCAGAATTAACTCCGGTATTTCCTACATGTGGAGCTGTCATCACAACGACCTGATTAACGTACGAAGGGTCAGTTAAAGTTTCTTGATATCCAGTCATACCGGTTGAGAAGACAGCCTCACCAAAAGTTTCCCCTGTTTTAGCCCAAGACAATCCTTCAAAAATTCGGCCATCATCAAGAACTAAGTAGGCTGGAGTTCTCTTAATCATTTGTGAGATTCCCCCTACTAACTGGTGTTCCATCTTTTAAAACCTGAACCCCATTGTGAAATACATCCGTTACA
>JBJSWS010000040.1:0-10838 GCA_046085985.1 Actinomycetales bacterium | reverse complement strand
CGTTTCGCAAGTGATGCGTGGTGTTCCGAAAGCTCAGCAATGCCAAGGGCATGCAAATGACCCGAAAGAGCCTGGCTTTTTCGCAAAACTCTTCAATCGAGGATAACTCGCTGGTTGAATAACCCGATGCGAATTGTCGTTATCGGAGCTGGAGTCATTGGCTCTTCAATTGCACTTCAACTTTCTCGAAATGGCAATGAAGTTATTGTCATCGAACGAAATTCTGCAGCAGGTATGGGATCGACTAGCGCTTCAAGCGCTGTTGTGAGATTTAACTATTCGACATTTGATGCGGTCGTTCTTGCCTGGGAATCTTATTTTCTCTGGAAAGAATGGAAATCCTTGATCGACGGCGGAAAACCAAATTCTCAAGCACATTATGCGCACTTGGAAGATCGCGGATATGTAATGCTTGATGTGCCAGTGCTTTCCAATGAACGAACCATGAAATTATTTGATCAAGCCAAAATCCCTTATGAAATCTGGGATTCAAATACCTTAAAGGCTCGAATGCCTGGAATCGATGCCGGCAGATATTGGCCCAATAAACCTGTTAAATCAGATGCCTTCTGGGATGAGGCGACTGAAGAACTTGGTGGCATTTTTAGTCCAGTTGGTGGCTATGTCAGCGACCCGTTATTGGCGGCTCAGAATTTAGCGCAAGCAGCAAAAGAATCTGGTGCAAAGTTTTATTATCGAAAAGCTGTTACCTCTATCGGTAAAAATCAAGCGGGTCGAGTCAATTCGGTTGTAATTGCAGACTTTGATTCAGAGAATAAAAAGACATTAGCGACGGGTGTAGAAAATATTGATTGTGATGTGGTTGTAAATGTAGCTGGTCCTTGGTCAACCATGATTAATCGAATGGTCGGAGCAGGTAGTGATTTCACTGTAGAGATAAAACCAATGCGCCAAGAAGTGCATCAAATTTCTTCGCCGAAAGATTTACTGCCAGGTCCGATCATGGGCGACTTAGATTTAGGAACTTATGTTCGTTCGGGACCGGGCGGAATCACATTAGTTGGTGGCACAGAGCCAGAATGCGATCCCTGGCACTGGGTAGAACCCGATAAAGTCGATGAAGTAAATATGACTAGAACCGTTGAAGTATTTGAATCCCAGACCTATCGCTTTGCGCGTCGCTTCCCTGCCGCACAGATTCCTTCAACTCCGGTAGGAGTTGTTGGTGTTTATGACGTCTCTTCAGATTGGACGCCGATTTATGACAAGACTGACGTTCCTGGTTTTTATGTTGCGATTGGAACCAGTGGAAATCAATTTAAAAATGCACCCGGCGTTGGATTAATAATGGCGCACCTAATTAAAGAAGTCGAAGCCGGTCAGAGCCATGATACAAATCCCGTAATTTATAAATGTGAAAAATCTGGACATGAAATAAATCTGGGAACCTTCTCAAGAAAACGCGACCGAAATGCCACAAGTGGCACGGTGATGGGCTAGAGCCTTACCTCATCACGCTTTACCGCAATTGAATTTAAGAAATCTTCATCAATCGCAACCCCGATTCCAGGGCCAGTTGGGACATCAAGTTGTCCATCTTTCATAACAAAAGGTTCAGTTATATCTCGTTTGTAATATCGATTAGATGCAGAAGTGTCTCCTGGCAAAGTGAAACCATTTAAAGCGGCCAAAGCAACATTTGCTGCTCGCCCAATTCCTGTCTCTAACATGCCACCACACCAGACATCGATCTTGTTCTGATAGCAGTAATCGTGGATTGCTTTGCCTTCAAGATATCCACCGACTCGACCTGGTTTAATATTAATAACAGTCGTAGCTTTCATTTCAATGGCATCTTGCGCCGTCTGCAATGAAATTATTGATTCATCTAAGCAAACAGGTGTCTTTGCCCGGGCGGCCAATTTTGCATGTCCTAAAATGTCATGTTCATGTAACGGTTGTTCATTTAATAGCAAATTAAATTGATCCAATTGGAGCAGATGTTCGATATCAGATCTCGTGTAAGCCTGATTGGCATCGACTTGCATCAAGGTATTTGGATAAAGTTCCCGAATTCTTCCAACCGGCTTTATATCCCAGCCCGGTTGGATCTTTAATTTGATTCTCTTGTAGCCCTGCTCGATATAACTTGCTACTTCTTCTTCAAGCTTCTCGATACTTGGTGAAATACCAACTGATACGCCGCAATCAACTTTGTTTCTCGTAGCACCAAAAAATTGAGCAAATGAGCGATTTTCGCTCCGTAATTGCGCATCTAGACAAGCAGTTTCCAAAGCTGCTTTAGCCATCGGATGGCCTAAAAACGGCTCCAAGATCTTCGATATCTGGGATACCTCAAAGTCACCAGCGCTCTTTAGCGCCGGTAGAAAGAATGTCTTTATTACATCAACACAGGCGGATAGATATTCGCTGGAATAAAGCGGTTCGGCCATTGCAACACATTCTGACCAACCTATTCCTACATTGGTATGAACCTTTACAACAATTAGATGGCGAACGGTTTGGGTACTAAATGAAGTTTGAAATGGTCTTACCAACGGAATATCGGCGTAGATAAATTCAATTCGCTCTAGTTTCATCTTTCCTCACTTAGTACGTATTTGTAATCTTTTGTGAAATCAACAATAGACCAACCGGCATCAAGTCTAGGCTTTAATTCATCTCGGACTCGCTTTCGCCAATTTCTAGCACTTTCGATATCGCTCTTTCTAATCTCCACAATATCTTTAGGGATTTCGACAAATATTTGATTTGCTGAAGGAGTATTTACTTTTTCCTTTAGTAGATCCCACTCGACAAGGATTCGATCAGATGCATCACCGGCATTTATGGCATCTGCCATCGGACCATAGAAATCAACATAATATTTAACGGCTCTTGTTTTCAATCTTGCGATATTAAACCAAGCATTTCTGGCAACGAGAGGATCAAAGGTCCACTTAATCTTTTTATAACCTTCTTTGATGGCCCAATCTTTTTGATGCAGCTTCAGACCAAGTCCGATTCCTTGGTCGTGATGTGATGGCAAAACCGCCGCCATATGCGAGTGAATGTAAAAAGAACCATCTTCATCCTTTGCTGGAAATCCAAAGGCGGCTCCAACAATTTCACCGTTAATAAATGCTCCAGAAAGATATGCGCCACTATGCATTAAAGCTTGTAAGAAATTTGGCGCTATCTGAGTACCTTCCTCTGGAGCCGGCCAAACTTCATCAAAAAGGTATCGACCAAGCTTCTGATCTGCGAGTGACTCCAAGAATCGGTACTCAACCATTGGGACATCTTGCCAATTCTCTGTAGATTTCGAAGATGAAACCAGGCGAATGGCCCTCTCCGTTAAGCGCAGAGACCGTTGCCAAGGCCGGTGTCTCAGTCTCTTGGCCGCAATTTGTTGGCAAAGATATTTGGTGGGTTGAATCGCGCCCAGCTGAGGGCGGTCGCCGTGTAATTGTCAGTCGCAAAGATGGCGATCTAATTAAAGCTCCATATAGCGCAAGCCACGCAGTCCACGAGATGGGTGGACGTAGTTATCTTGGAGTTGGCGATGAGAATAATTACAGAATTTATTTTACAAATAAGAGTGACCAAAGAGTTTATCTGCAGCATGGATTAGGTCAACCAAAAGCCCTAACTCCAGATACTGACCGGCAAGATCGCTATGCAGAATTCATTAAAGTTGAAAATGGAATTTGGTGTGTGCGCGAACAAGTCAGTAAAGATACCTGTAAGCGACAATTAATTGAAGTAAGTGATGACGGAAAACTTAAGGTCTTACTAGACGGTCATCAATTCTTTGCTCATCCAAGAATTTCACCTGATCGAAAGAAAATTGTCTGGGTCTCCTGGGATCATCCACTTATGCCTTGGGATGGCACAACATTATTTCTAGCAGATATTGAAAATGGTGAACTTCACAATGAGCGCGTACTTGCTGGCAGCGCTACAAATCCAGTCTTATCTCCTGAATGGATAGATGATGAAAATATTCTCTATTTGGATGAAAGTTCTGGTTGGTGGAATCCATGGCGAGTAAATACTTCCGGCAAAAGAGAGCAGATTGTTAACGAGGAGAGCGAGTGGGGTTTTCCTGCCTGGCAACTTGGTTACCAAGGTGTTCTTCCCTTAACTGATAATTCATTTGTTGGGATTCACGGACCAGTGGATAATCGTAAATTGGCTAAAGTCGATTTAAATAGCGGGAAAGTTTCGGATTTCAACTCTGAATTTACTTATGTTGAGCCAACTTTTGCCTCTGATGGAAAGAGCGTTGTTGCTTTCGCTGCAAGTAACTCAACTTTTCCAACTCTAGTTAGGTTCGATAACTTAACGGATTCACAAGTAATTAGAGAAAACCCGCTGCCTATCCCAGCAAGTTATGCACCAGAGATTAAGGAAATATCGATTCCCGGCAATGGCCGTGAAGTAAAAGTAATTCTGCATTGCGCTCATAATCCGGAATACCAACTTGATGTTCCTGGCCCTCTTATGGTCCGCGTACATGGCGGTCCAACAGCGCATAAATTTGCAACTGCCGAGATTGATTATCTCTATTGGACGACCCGCGGTTTTACGATCGCTGATGTTAACTATGGCGGTTCAAGTGGATATGGCGCGAAATATCGTCATCTTCTCTACGGAAATTGGGGAATCGTTGATTACGAGGATGTCTTAAGCACTGTCGACTACTTAGTTAAGAATGGCACTGCAAATCCAAAGCAGATCTTTATCAGTGGCGGCAGCGCTGGTGGTTTTACGGTCCTTAATGCACTAGTTCACAGCAATATCTTCGCCGCGGGTGCAGATTATTACGGAGTTGCCGAGTTAACGGCCCTTGCCGAAGATACCCATGATTTTGAATCACGATATTTAGATTCGATGATTGGTCCTTATCCAGAGAAAGCTGATTTGTATAAGGAAAGATCTCCATTAACTCATGCCGAAAAATTAACTGCTCCCCTAATTATCTTCCAAGGCACTGAAGATAAAATTGTTCCACCCTCGCAATCAGAAATGTTTAGAGATGTTTGCATTAAGAAGGGTATTAAATATAAATACTTTGCCTTTGAAGGAGAGGGCCATGGCTTCTATGGCGCCGATGCGATTATTACTTCCCTTGAAGAAGAATTGAAGTTCTTCGGCCAAGCTGGTGGCTTTACTCCGGTGCCGTAGAGTTGACTCATGAGCTACGACGTTAACCGCATCAGAAAAGATTTCCCATCGCTTGATACTGGTATCGCTTTCTTTGATGGTCCAGGTGGCAGTCAGGTTCCAAAGGTCGTTGGTGATGCGATGGCAAAGGCGATCACACAAGCAAGCTCTAATCGAGGAACTATAACTATCTCGGAACAGAACGCTGAAAAATGCGTAACTGATTATAGAAATGCTGTCGCAGATCTTTTAAATTGTGATGCAAAAGGTGTTATTTATGGTCGAAGTTGGACGCAACTAACTTATGACTTATCAAGAAATCTTGCCAAGCAATGGGGTCCCGGCGATGAAATCATCGTCTCCCGATTAGACCATGATTCAAATATCAGACCGTGGATTCAAGCAGCGGAGGCCAAAGGCGTAACAGTTAAGTGGGCAGAATTTGATCGAAAGACTGGTGACTTACCTGTATCTGCAGTAACTGATTTATTAACTCCTAAAACTAAATTTGTTGCGGTAACTGGTGCGGCAAATACCCTAGGAACGCGCCCTGATATCAATGCCATCGGCAGTGCAGTAAAAGCGAACGGCTCCCTTTTTCTGGTCGATGGAGTTCATTTAACTCCACATATTTTGATTGACTTCAAATCTTTACCGATTGATTTCTTCGGCTTCTCTTCATACAAACTACTTGGCCCACACTGCGCATCACTTGTCGCCGACCCAGAATTATTGGAATCAATTACTAACGACAAGTTGCGCCCATCAACTATGAACGTGCCGGAAAGATTTGAATTTGGCACCTTGCCTTACGAGATTATGGCTGGTGTGACCGCATCTATTGATTATGTTGCAGGGCTAGATTCAACTGCTACCGGATCACGACGAGAGCGCATCGCAAGTTCAATGCAATCCCTTGAAGCTTACGAAGAAGAGTTATTTGAGTATTTAGAGAAAGAACTATCTGGGCTGCCAGGTATTACTTTGTATGGTCATGCGCAAAAGCGAACTCCTACCCTTTATTTTAACTTTGCCAATGTAAAAGGTATTGATATCTACAAGTTTCTGGCGACTAAGAAAATTAATGCACCTGCACATAACTTTTATGCTTATGAAGTCTCACTTGCCTTCGGCCTTGGTGATGAGGGAGCCGTACGCGCTGGTTTAGCGCCATATTCGACGAAGGACGATGTCGAGAGACTGGTGCAAGCATTACGCGAGTTTCTGAAAATAGGTTAGAAGCAATAGGAGTCAAAGCATGTCAAGAACTTATGTAATCACCGGTACAGGTTCAGGAATTGGTCTTGCCACAAAAAATAAGCTGGAAGCTCAGGGAAATAAAGTGATTGGCGTTGACATTAAGAACGCCGAAGTTATTGCAGATTTAAGTACTTCGGCAGGGCGAAGAGAGGCTGCAAGTAAAGCCATCGAACTGGCTGGTGGCACAGTAGATGCGGTTATTGCTAATGCTGGATCTGCGGCGCCAACTGCAACGACCGTTTCCATTAATTTCTTCGGCGCAACTGAGTTTATTTCTGCTATGCACTCCGCTCTTGTTAAAAGTAAATCACCTCGTGTTGCAATCACTAGCTCTATGGCCTCGCTAATGCCAAATGACAAAGAATTGGTTGAGTTAATGCTCGCTGGCGATGAAGCTAAAGCAATTGCACGCGCCCAAGTTCTTGTTGATCAAGGTGGTGGCATAGAAGGCTTGATTTATGGATCAACCAAGCGCGCCTTAAGTCGATGGCTCCGCCGTGAATGCATTAAGGATTCTTGGGCAAAATCAGGTATCCCAATAAATGCTGTCGGTCCTGGAATCGTAAAGACCCCGATGGTTGCCGAGATGATCGCCACCCAAGAAGGCAGAGATGGCTTGGCGAAAGTCGTCCCGATGCCGCTAAATGGCTATCTTGAGGCAGAAAATGTTGCTGATCTGCTGATCTGGTTATGTAGCGAAGCAAATTCACATGTCACCGGTCAAACTATTTATATCGACGGCGGTTCTGATGCGGTGCTGCGCGGTGAGAATATCTGGGATTTAGCTTAAAACGCGCGACAGATTGCAGGAGCTCTAATAAAGTTCCGTCATGTCATCTCGTTTCAAGAACTTGCGAAGTCGATATTTTCTATTTCCCTTTGCAGCAATAATTCTTCTTGGAATCTCATGGAATAAATCTCTTTCAAATTTAGTACTTGCCACTCTAGGTCTGGTATTAGTTGTAACAGTATTTACTGCGGTGCATCACGCTGAAGTCGTTGCACTCCGAGTTGGCGAACCCTTCGGCTCGCTAATTCTTGCCTTATCCGTAACACTTATTGAAGTAGGCATGATTGTTGTGTTAATTCTGGAATCTCCTGATACCAATCAGAATCTGCCCCGCGATACCGTATTTGCTGCAGTAATGATCACAACCAACGGGATTGTCGGCATCGCTCTGTTAATCAAGACGATTCGACAAAGAGTCGCAACCTTTAATGCGATTGGTGTTGGCGGCGCCCTCGCAGCTCTTGCTGCATTAAGTACCTTAAGTTTGATTCTGCCGACATTTACAACTTCATCACCCGGTCCGACGTTTACCAATATCCAACTGGCTTTTGCCGCTCTCTCATCATTAATACTTTATTTAACTTTTGTCGCAGTCCAGACTGTAAGACATCGAGATTACTTTCTACCTCCACCACGTGAAGACCACACCATTCCAATTGAAGAACATGTGGAACCGCCTTCAAATACACAAGCTCGACAAAGTCTCTTTGGCTTACTTATCTCTCTGATCGCTGTTGTTGGTTTAGCAAAAGTAACCAGCCCGTTAATTCAAGGGTTTGTTGATAATCAAGGTCTGCCACAGATGATGGTTGCAATCAGCATTGCCCTCATAGTCTTGCTTCCAGAATCTATCTCTGCAATTAAGGCTGCTCGTTATGGGCGAACCCAAACCAGTTTGAACCTGGCATATGGATCTGCTTTAGCAAGCATCGGATTAACCATCCCGGCTATCGCAGTAATTTCGATTCTCTTCTCCTACGAAGTAAATCTTGGATTAAATGCCTCAGAAATTGTCCTAATCGCCCTTACCTTCTTTGTTTCTACATTGACAGTCGTTTCCGGGCGCGCTTCGCTACTACAAAGCGTAATTCACTTAAGTATTTTCGGATCCTTCATAATGTTCGCTGCTACCCCGTGAGGAAATATGGAAATCAAAAATAACAAAGAAAAATCTAGGTACGAAATCTTTATCGATGGTCAATTAGCAGGTTTTGCAGATTACGAAGTTGTAACTGAGACCATCAAATTCCCGAATACCGAAGTTGATCCAGCTTTTGGTGGTAGAGGTGTTGGTAGTTCCTTAGTTGAATTTGCTCTCGATGATGTGAAGAGCCAAGGCAAATTTGTCGCACCAATCTGTCCATTTGTCGCAAAGGCGATAGCCAAAAAACCTGATCGATACCTGGAATTGGTACCTGAAACAGAACGCTCTAAATACGGAATCGCTTAAGCAGAAACTGCAGAACGTCCTGCTTCTAAGCGGGCGACAGGTACGCGAAATGGTGAGCAAGAGACATAATCAAGCCCAACCTCATCAAAGAAGTGAATAGATTCGGGATCGCCACCGTGTTCGCCGCAGACGCCAAGATGCAATTTTGGATTAACGCTCTTTCCTCGTTCAACTGCAATCTTTACTAGTTCGCCGACGCCAAATTGATCAATTGTTTCAAACGGCGAAATTGTGAAGACTCCGAGTTCAAAGTACTTTGAGAAGAACTCGGCTTCAACATCATCTCTTGAATAACCCCAGGTGGTTTGCGTTAAATCATTGGTTCCAAAGCTAAAGAAATCAGCGACTGCACCAATTCGGTTTGCAGTCAGCGCAGCTCGTGGCAACTCAATCATGGTGCCAATCTCAATTGGCAATTCCACTTTTCGCTCTTTCTCAATCTTGCGAATTACTTCTTCCGCTGCCGTCCGCGTTAACTTTAACTCCATATGTGATCCAACCAGCGGAATCATGATCTCCACTTTTGGATTGGCTCCTGCTGCAATTCGGTCTGCCATCGCCTCAGCAATTGCTCGTACCTGAAGTTCATACAGACCAGGTGACATCAACCCTAAGCGAACGCCACGAAGACCCAGCATCGGATTAGATTCATGCATCTTCATAACGGCTTGTAGAAGTTCTTCATTCTCTAAATCAACATCATTTCTTTCATGTCCAAGCGCAGACTTAACTTTTAACTCGCCTAGATCTGGAAGGAATTCGTGCAATGGTGGGTCTAATAATCGAATTGTTGTTACATGGCTATCCATAACGGTCAAGATCTTGGTGAAATCCTCACGCTGCAACGGCAATAAGGCATCAAGGGCCTTCTCGCGATCTGCTTTATCTTTGGCAAGAATCACCCGTTCGATTAAAACTCGGCGCTCCCCCAAAAACATATGCTCGGTACGACATAAACCAATACCTTCTGCGCAAAATTTCCGTGCAGATGTCGCATCCTGTTCGTTATCAGCATTTGCCCTTACCTTTAATCGACGGCGGCGATCTGCATGACGCAAGATTCGATCTACCGACTTAATTAAATCCCGTTCCCCATCTTCTTTACCATCGGTAGCCTTTGTTATTCCATCAAATAAGTACTTAACTACTGCAGATGGCGCAACCGGAATCTCTGCTTTAAAGACTTCACCAGTTGTTCCATCGATGGATACAAAATCACCTTCATTAATCTGCTCACCATTTATGACTGCGTAATTCTCTTCCTCATTTACTTCGATCTCTTCTGCTCCACATACAGCGGTCTTTCCCATGCCGCGAGCAACAACAGCAGCGTGCGAGGTCTTTCCGCCTCTGCTGGTGAGAATTCCGGTTGCTGCGACCATTCCACCTAGATCATCTGGATTTGTCTCACGCCTAATCAAAATTACTTTCTCACCGCGTTCGGCCCAATCTTGGGCAACTTTAGAGTGAAAGACTGCCTTGCCAACTGCAGCTCCCGGAGATGCTGCCATTCCAACAGTTAACGGTTTTGGACTTTTTGTCTTATCAAATTGTGGAAACATCAATTGCGCCAATTGCGCACCATTAACTCGAAGCAGAGCTTCATCCATCGTAATGATCTGCTCATCAACCATTTGAATTGCGATTCGAAATGCGGCCGATGGAGTTCGTTTTCCAACTCTTGTTTGCAAAATCCATAATTTGCCGCGTTCTACTGTGAATTCGATATCGCACAAATCTCGATAATGAGTCTCTAATTTATACATAATCGCCCGCAACTCTTCATAAAGATGCGGTGCTAACTTGCCAAAATCCTCCAATGAAAGCGTATTTCTAATTCCAGAAACTACATCTTCACCTTGAGCATTCTGCAAGTAATCACCATATGCACCAGGCTCACCAGTAGCTGGATTTCGAGTGAAGCAAACCCCAGTACCTGAGTCCTCTCCCATATTTCCAAAGACCATGGTGCCGATATTTACCGCCGTTCCTAAATCATCAGGAATTCTCTCTCGTCTTCTATATAACTTGGCCCGCTCGGTATTCCATGAATCAAAGACAGCACTGACTGAATTATCTAGCTGCTCCCTTGGGTCCTGCGGAAACTCACTTCCCGATTCAGTCTTAATAATCTCCTTAAACTTCTTTACTAAAACTTGCAGAGCTGAAACCGGGATTTCAAAATCATTCTTAACTCCGGCTTCCTTC
>JBJSWS010000039.1:0-1793 GCA_046085985.1 Actinomycetales bacterium | reverse complement strand
AAATATGGAAATTGGGTAACAGCAGCCGGAATTTCCGCAGCAGATAAATCTACGATTATTGTTAATCGAGCTGGGAAAGAAATTGTTATTGCCGGCTCCCTTATGACATCAAAGGAAAATTACTCAGGTTTCTGGATTATTGAAGCTGAAAGTCAAGAGCGTGCGCAGGCGTTGGCTAAGGCCGGGTCAAAGGCTTGCAATAGAAAAGTAGAGCTAAGACCTTTTCTTCGTTGAAGTTTTTTCTTTAACTGGACACTGAGATATTCGAACTTGAATTAATTTCTTCAACAAGGTTTTTGAAATTCCTTTATCGAGGGGAATATGAAGAGCGCTTTTGGTCTGGGAGTAGCCATGAAGTTCCTTTTTCAAAACGGATAGAACGCTGCCACTAAACGGGTAGTAACCGACGTAATCCTTATTGTTGAGTAGCCCTGCGACGATATTTCCTTGGTATTTGAAAGCTGGCATGCCGTAGGAAATAACTTCTTCCGCCTTCGGAACTATCTCCAAGATCGACTTTCGAATGATAAGCATCAGTTTTCTATGAGATGGGGGAGCTTTGGCGTATTTGCTCTTCACAGCTGCGGGAATCGCCTTTGGCATAGCGCGAATTCTTACAGAGATTGGCATACTACGTGCCAGTTAGGAGCCACTTCATGGACTTGCAGACATTTATATATAGCTTGATTGCATTCACAGTGCTTGCCGGCTTTCGAGCTTGGCAGAAGATGGGCAAGTCATATTTGAATCCTGATGCAAAGAGTCGCAATCACAGGCGCGGCGAAGATGAATTCTTCCGCTGGCTAATCGTCATTGCAGTAATAGTTGTTGCAGTCTTCTCTTGGTATGCATGACATATTCTGTAATTTCTGATTACGGCCAAGCCGTTACATTTCTCAAAGATAAAAAGAAACATCTAATACTTTTTCAGACTTGGATACCCGAAGCAAAATTTATCGAGCTCTTACATGATGAAAATGGCATTTCTATAAGCAGGCAAGACGAGGGCGTTTATTCACTGGCGCTGGGAAGTCGAGCTCCACTAAGAGATCATTGGGAAAAAATTAGCTTAGAAAGAAACTCTCTTTGGCTATCCAATCGTGAATTTACCGAACAAACCGATTGGGAAGCCCATTACCTACACTACGAAGAAGCGCCCACTTTTCCATTATCTGAAAAGAGAATTGATTCTGAAATCGGTGAATTTATAAAGGAGAATGCTCCGGATCTTTCGGTTTTTCCAGGCAACAAGGAGATTGTTCATTGGAGCACTCTGATTGGTTCAGAGAATCAACTGCTTGGCGTTGCAGCAATTTGTAAATGGGAATCTGGTCATCATGTGATTGCTTCGGTGACCACAGAGAAAAAGTTGCGCGGGCAAGGACTAGGTGCAAAGTTGGTAGAGGTTATTAAAAGCGATCTTGCCAATTTAGAAATCAAGGAAGTTTGTCTCGGAGTACTAAGTGATAATGAATCTGCCAAGAAGCTCTATGACCGCACTGGCTTTGAGAAGCTCTTTGATCTGAGGTTTGTGAAGAATTTCAATAAGTTAACGTGAAATTCACTTTGATTGATGCTGCTTGCGATTACGAAGCGAGTATTTTTTAGCTGTGAAAAGATTTAGTGCCGAGTTTCTTGGAACTCTTCTAATTACTATGGCGGTAATTGGTTCGGGGATTATGGCTAGCTTTCTCACCAAAGATGTGTTGCTACAGCTTCTTGTTAATATGTTTAGCACAGTTGCGGCTTTATATGTTGCCATAGTGATTTTTATGCCAATAAGTGGCGCTAAT
>JBJSWS010000038.1:0-2059 GCA_046085985.1 Actinomycetales bacterium | reverse complement strand
GACACGCCCCTAAGCAATCTCTCACCTGATTGAAAACTCTAAACCCTTGCTTTACTCTTACCCCTAGATATTGGGGTTGAAATTAGATATACTTCCATAAGTAGTGGTTCAGCGAAGAATCTCTAATACACCCAAAATCAGGGAAATCGAGTATTGATAGGAGTGACACGCCGTGAACTGTCCGTTCTGCAGAAACGAGGAGTCAAGGGTTATCGACTCTCGTCCTGTCGACGAAGGCACTTCAATACGTCGTCGTCGCGAGTGCACCAAGTGTGGCTCAAGGTTCTCAACACAGGAGACTTCAGTCCTATCGATAATCAAGCGAAGCGGGGTAGCCGAACCCTTTAGTCGTGAAAAGGTTATTAATGGCGTGCGAAAAGCTTGCCAGAACCGTCCAGTATCCGAAGATGATCTTGCATTACTTGCGCAACAGGTTGAAGAAACGCTGCGTGCGACCGGTCAAGCAGAGATCGAAGCTCAAGAAGTCGGTATGGCGATTCTCTCACCTTTACGTCAATTAGATGAAGTGGCTTACCTGCGATATGCCTCGGTATACCGTAACTTTTCCTCCCTTGAAGATTTCGAAGGCGAGATCGCACTTCTCCGCGCAGTGCCTTCAGAGAAAACTTCAGTAACAAAGAACCAAGTTTCTTCCCCGCAACTTAAGTGATCTGTCCGATAAGTAGTTGATTCTGTTTTAAAAAAGTTAATGCAGTGAATGAAAAAAAATAAAATTAAAGATTACGAGAAGAAATTGGAGAAACGAGAATGTCGGACACGGTGATCAATCGCCCTGGAGCCAAGAACAAAGCAGGAAAAGGCTTAACAATCGAGCGAGTTTTTAGCACTCCAGGTGAGCACCCATATGACCAAGTCACATGGGAACGCCGCGATGTTGTGCAGACAAATTGGAAGACAGGCGAAACAGTCTTCGAGCAAAAAGGTGTTGAATTTCCAGACTTCTGGTCGGTAAATGCTTCGACCATCGTTACAACAAAGTATTTCCGTGGCGCAGTTGGACATGACAATCGCGAATGGTCACTAAAGCAAGTAATTGATCGCGTAGTTCTTACCTATACAAAGGCAGGAAAAGAGCACGGATATTTCGCAACTGCACAAGATGCAGAAGTATTTGAACATGAGCTCACTTATATGTTGTTACACCAGATCTTCTCTTTTAACTCTCCAGTCTGGTTTAACGTCGGCACAACGGCACCGCAACAAGTTTCAGCTTGCTTCATTCTCTCCGTTGATGACACCATGGATTCAATTCTCAATTGGTATCGCGAAGAAGGAATGATCTTTAAAGGCGGTTCAGGCGCTGGTTTAAATCTCTCACGTATTCGCTCCTCCAAAGAGTTATTACGTTCTGGCGGAACAGCATCTGGCCCAGTTTCATTTATGCGAGGAGCAGATGCATCTGCAGGTACCATCAAATCAGGTGGCGCAACTCGCCGTGCTGCAAAGATGGTAGTTCTAGATGTAGATCACCCAGATATTGAAGAATTTATCGAGACTAAGGTTCGTGAAGAAGAGAAAATCCGTGTTCTTCGAGATGCCGGATTTGATATGGATCTTGGCGGAAAAGATGTCATCTCTGTTCAATATCAGAATGCAAATAATTCAGTTCGTGTAACTGATGAGTTCATGCGTGCATATGAAAATGGTTCTAACTTCGGATTACGAGCTCGCTCAACTGGCGAAATCATCGAAGATATCGATGCTCGTCACCTATTCCGCAAGATGGCTGAAGCGGCTTGGGCATGTGCTGATCCAGGAATTCAATATGACACCACAATTAACGATTGGCATACCAATCCAGAGACTGGTCGAATCAATGCATCTAATCCATGCTCTGAGTACATGTCACTTGATAACTCATCTTGCAACCTCGCTTCTTTAAATCTAATGAAGTTCCTCAAGAGCGATGGCTCATTTGATGCGAAGAACTTTGTTAAGTCAGTTGAAATAATCATCACAGCGATGGATATCTCAATCTGCTTCGCAGATTCCCCAACAGAAGTAATTGGAGTCACAACGCGTGCATATCGCCAATTAG
>JBJSWS010000037.1:0-16278 GCA_046085985.1 Actinomycetales bacterium | reverse complement strand
TCTTGCGAAGCATCGCGTTCTTCAACGATTGAAATTAACTCACCATTAGATTTAATGATTCGTCCATAGCCAAAAGGATCTGGAAGTTCTGCCGTCAACACCGTTGCCACAGCGCCACTCTTATTGTGACTTTCGTAGAGTGATTCGAGAGTCTCGGATCTCAACAATGGAGTATCGCCAGCGCAGACAAGTAAGGTGCCGGTCTTCGGGGAATCCGAGAGTGCGATTCGAACTGCATCACCGGTTCCGCGTCTTACTTCTTGCAGAACAGTCTTTGCTGATTTTGAAAATTTTGATAGGGCTTGCGAAACTTCTTGGCTACCTGCACCAATTACTACTCGTAATTCTTTACTTTCAACTTTTGTTACTTGCGTTATTACATGTTCCAGAATCGATTTGCCAGAAATTTCATGTAAGACTTTTGGGAGGCTTGATTTCATCCGAGTTCCCTCGCCAGCGGCGAGGACGATCACTAGATCGAGCCGGCTCAACGCCCCACCTTTCTCGCCTTGAAAATTAGGCGATCTCTCGGAAGCAATTCTCTCGCATCATCGCTCCTCCACCAGGTATCGATCCTGGACCCTGGGCTTCAAAGGCCCATGTGCTAGCCACTACACAATGGAGGAACCTGAATTCTATTGGGTAAGTGGCCCTTGAATTTCCCCCAAATTTCCATAACTCAATCAGCAACAACCCGCGCGCCAGGTACTGGCCCTTGGGCGCGGAGAACATTTCCAACAACGCCACTAGAAGTTAGGGCGACAACCAGATCAAGCGCATGATCTTCACTCTCTGCAAGAAAGGCAACAGTTGGGCCAGAGCCAGAGACAATTCCACCTAGCGCGCCATAATCAAGGCCAACATCGAGTATTAATCGCAACGCGGGCTTTAACGAACAAGCAGCAGCTTGCAAATCATTTACTAAAACTTTTCCGAGTGCAGCCGCATCGCCGCGACTTAAAGCTTGTACTAGTTCATCACTGACATGGGGCGTTGCAATATCTAAGCCTTCGCGTAATCGATCGCATTCGTTATAGACCGCTGGAGTTGAAAGACCTGAACTGGAAAGAGCTAGTACCCAAAAATAATTTCCGCGGGAAAGAACTGGAGTTATGCGATCTCCTCTTCCAGTTCCAATAGCTGTTCCACCAGAGATGGTAAACGGGACATCAGCACCAAGTTCTGAGCCAATTACTTCCATCTCATTTCTAGATAGTCCAAGCGAGAAGAGGGAATCAAAACCCACAATTGCTGCGCCGGCATTGGCGCTGCCACCAGCCATTCCACCTGCAATTGGAATCTCTTTCTTGATTTTAATTTCAATTCCATCTTTAACTTCAAACTTACGTCGCATTAAATCAATAGCCTGGTAGGCCAAATTATCTTTACCGTCAGGAACTCCACTTTTGCCCTCGGTATTTACTTTTATCTCATCGCCATCGATAAGTTTGAGAGTTACTTCGTCATAAAGAGAGACCGATTGAAAAACTGTGGCTAATTCATGGTAGCCATCTTTGGCAAGCGGGCCGACTGAAAGTTGTAGATTTATTTTGCCGGGAACCCGGACTGTTGTTTTATCGGCCACTTAGCGAGCGTATTACTTTGTTACGAGCTTTGCGATACGAAGAAAATCATTAACTGACAAGGATTCACCGCGTAACGTGGGGTCAATATCAATCTCTTTTAATGCACTTTCCGCTGCTGCAGATGATGAAAATAGTTCAGCTAAAGCGGCTCGTAACATCTTGCGTCGCTTTCCAAAGGCGAGATCAATTACCTTGAAAGTGGCTTTACGTAGCGCTTCATCCCCGAGAGGTTCATGACGCTTAAATGCAACAAGTGATGAATCCACATTAGGGATTGGCCAGAAAACTTTTCGTGAAACAGAGTCGCTTAATGAAACATCGCTCCACCAAGCCGCCTTTGCACTTGGCGCTCCGTAATTCTTACTTCCAGGAGTGGCCGCCAAGCGATCTGCAACTTCACTTTGTACCATGACAATCCCTGAATTAATTGTTGGAAATCTCTCTAAGAAGTGAAGTAAGACTGGGACGGAGACGTTATATGGAAGATTTGCCACTAATTTATTTGGCGAACCAGCAATATCTCTGACGCCGAGCGCATCTACATTCATTACATTTAATTTCCCGGCACCATGTTCAGTTACGGTTTGAGAGATTCGAGATGCCAATCTTTGATCAATTTCAATAACCGTCACCGAATCTGTTTGCTGAAGGATTGCCAACGTCAATGAACCTAAACCAGGTCCAATCTCTACAACATGATCTCCTTGCGTTACGCCAGCTAAGCGAACAATCTTCTGGCAGGTATTGCCATCAATAACAAAATTTTGTCCAAGTGATTTCTTTGGGTATAGATCTAACTCTTGGGCAATCTGACGAATCTCATTGGCTCCAAGAAGAGTGATTGTCACTAGAACGGTCCAAAAATTCGGTCGACATTTCCACTTATGGCATTGGTAAGTTCAATTAAATCTTCGCCGCGTTCTTCTGCCATAAAGCGCAAGATATTTGGAATTTGAGCAGGGGTATTTAACGCTCCTCGATTTGGCATAGGAGCAAGGAATGGCGAATCTGTTTCAACTAGGAGTAACTCTTTTGGTACAAGGCGCAGAGCTTCTCGTAGCTGCGGTGCATTCTTGAAAGTCACTGTTCCGGCAAATGAGAGTACATAACCTTTTTCAACGCATTCAGCTGCCATCTGCGCATCACCGGAGAAACAGTGGAAGACAGTTATCTGTGGCGCTCCCACTTCTGCCAAAGTATCAAGAACTGCACGATGAGCATCACGATCATGAATCACCAACGCTTTATTACTCTTTTTTGCGATTTCAATATGTTTGATAAATGAATAACGTTGACGCTCTTGCAAGGCAGGCTCTGTCCGAAAGAAATCCAATCCGGTCTCACCAATTGCTCGGACTCGTGGATGCGCTGCTAGTTCTTCGATAAATGCCAGCTCTGCTTCCAAATCATTTACTACCGGCGCTTCATTTGGATGAAGTGCAACAGCTGCAACAACACTCTCGTAGAGCTCTGCTAGTTGGACACACCATTTTGACTGTTCGGCTGAGTAACCAACTTGAACAATTCGATCAATTCCCACTTGAGCAGCCTCATCAATTACCCGTTTTACTTCTGGGTGATCAGGTCCAGTATTGGTAACAATCTCAAGGTGTGCATGTGAATCTGCACATTTGACAGGCAATGGTTCCGGAAGCGGCGCAGGCTTACGATCTAAATCTCGATTATGACGATCAGCCATTCTATTTTGCTACTTCTTCCAATCTCGGAAAAAGAATTTCGCCTTTTGTAACTTTTGTGCCTGGTTCTAATTGTCCCCAGTTAGAAACTTTGCTAATTAGTTGCTTCTCGATTGGACCAAGGGAATTCGCTCCAAGTGACTCCCAAAGTTTTCGACTAGCTATTGGCATTACTGGATGTAACAAAACAGCAAGTGCTCGCAGCGATTCTGCGGTGTTATAGAGAATGGCATCAAGTTCTGATTTTCGATTGGCATCCTTGGCGACCGCCCATGGTTCCTTCGTTGTGACATAACCATTAACTTCTTTACAAAAATCCATAATTTCATTAATTCCATTTTGGAAATCGAGTGCAACCATTGCCTTATCGGCGTTTTCAACGGTTTTCTTTAGAGAATTAGCAAGAGTCGATTCCTGACTGCGGGCTGGCAGAACTCCGTCACAATATTTTTCAATCATGGCAGTCAAGCGTGACGCTAAATTTCCAAAATCATTGGCAAGTTCGCTTGTGTAGCGGGCCGACATATCTTCCCAAGAAAAAGATCCATCGCTACCAAATGGAATTGCTCGCATAAAGTAATAACGGAAAGCATCTACGCCAAAGTGAGAAGTTATATCTGAAGGGGCGATTCCAGTTAACTTGCTCTTACTCATCTTCTCGCCACCAACTAATAACCAACCATGGGCAAAGACTTTCTTAGGAACTGGCAATTTGGCTGCCATCAACATCGCCGGCCAAATAACTGCATGGAAACGTAAAATATCTTTTCCAACAAGGTGCACATCTGCTGGCCAAGTTTTTGCAAAAAACTTTCCGCCCTCGCTATCTGGAGAATCAGTTAAGCCGACCGCGGTTGCATAATTTAGGAGCGCATCAAACCAGACATAAACAACTTGTTTAGTATCCCAAGGAACCGGGATACCCCAATCAAAAGTGGATCTGGAAATAGAAAGATCAGAAACTCCACCTTCTAGGAAGGCAAGAACTTCATTGCGCGCACTTGCTGGTTCGCATGCCGATGGATTATTTCGGTAATGGTCAATTAATGGTTGCACAAATGCCGAGAGCTTAAAGAACCAATTTGTTTCGCTGACCATCTCAACTGGCTTGGAGTGAATCTTGCACTTGCCTTCATCTAAATCTGCCGGCAATTTAAATTCTTCGCACCCAACGCAGTAAGGACCTTCATATTTACCTTCGTAAATAAAACCTTCTTCCATCAAGCCTTGCAGAAATTTCTGCACTCTAGACATATGTCGAGGTTCGGTAGTTCTAATGAAATCGTCATTGGCAATTTCAAGATCGCGCCAAACTGGTTTCCATGCTTCTTCAACTAGACGATCACACCAAGCTTGGGGTGCAACCTGATTGGCTTGCGCAGTACGCATGACTTTCTGGCCATGTTCATCAGTTCCTGTTAAGTACCAGACAGATTCGCCTCTTTGACGATGCCACCGAGTAAGTAGATCGCCAGCAATAGTGGTGTAGGCATGACCGATATGCGGCGCATCATTTACATAGTAAATGGGAGTAGTCAGATAAAAGGATTTCTCCGGGGCGCTCATCAGGTCAGTCTATCTACTTGTTCTTGACCATTACATCAAAGACTGAGCGCTTTGGAATTGCTAATTCCTTTGCGACCATTGAGATCGCTTCTTTGCGCGCAATTCCTGCTGCTTCATATCGCTGTACAAGATTAACGATTTCAGATTCGGTATGTTCAGTTTTACTAGGTTTAAAGCCAGCAATAACAATTGTAAATTCGCCAAGCATCTCTTTTGAGTCCGACCAAGATTTCAATTCGCCGAGGGTTCCTCTTACAACTTCTTCATACGTCTTTGTCATCTCTCTGCAAATTGCTGCTCGCCGTGTACTTCCAAACTCATTAAGCGCGGCATCGAGAAATTCGCCAATTCGATGTGGTGCTTCAAAAAAAATCATGGTTCGCTCTTCTTCACCAAGATTTGCAAGTGCCTGCGCTCGTGCGCCCTCTGTGCGTGGCAAGAAACCTTCAAATAGAAAACGATCTGTTGGCAGACCAGAGAGCACTAGCGCCGTTGTTACTGCGCTTGGACCTGGTAAAACTTCGATATCAAAATTATTTTCAATTGCCATTACGACTGCTCTATATCCAGGATCGCTCACACCAGGCATCCCAGCATCGGTAATTAGAAGTACATTTTCGAAATTTTGTAGCGCGCTTTCCAATTCAGATAATCGATCTTTCTCATTACCTTCAAAGAACGAGATTACTTTTGCTTCGCATTTGATCTCTAGATCGCTACAAAGCCGGGCAAACTTTCGGGAATCCTCAGCTGCAACGAATTGAGCCTTTGAAATCGCATCCCTTAATCTCGCGCTAGCGTCACGAAAATTACCAAGTGGCGCAGCAGCAATGGTTAATCGGCCCATGAGGCAATTCTCGCATCAGTATCCTTATTGCCGTGACGCGGCTATATCTTCTAATAATTCTTGGGATTTCTGCGCTGTTGCGAACTTTCCGCCTCGGAACTCCTAATGAACTCGTCTTTGATGAAGTTTATTATGTCGATGGCGCCCGTGATTTCTTAGCAAACGGAGTTGAATTAACAGACGGCAAGGCTGAATTTGTTGTTCATCCGCCTGTCGGAAAATGGATGATTGCAATCGGAATGAAGTTCTTTGGCGACGATCCATTTGGTTGGCGAATCTCTGCTGCGCTCTTTGGTGTTGCTTCGATCTACCTAATCTTTTTGGCGGCTCGAAAACTTTTCAACTCTGATTTCCTCGCACTTTTATCGGCAGCCCTCGCCAGTATCGATGGACTTCATCTGGTCATGTCTCGCACCGCTTTACTTGATATCTTCTTAATGACATTTTTACTTGGAGCTTTTGTCGCACTTCTTTATCAGAGATATTTCTTGATGGCACTAATGCTTGGCTTGGCGCTTGGAACAAAATGGAGCGCCCTATATTTCATAATCGCTATTGCAATCTATCTCTTAGTCAAAGAACGTAAGGCGCTGATTTCTTATTCAATAATTATTCCCAGCGTTTATTTAATCTCCTGGAGCGGCTGGTTCTTCTCAAGTAACGGTTGGGATAGAAATAGTTCGAGTAATTCCCTCTCATCGCTATTCAATTATCATAAAGAAATTCTCAATTTTCACACCAATCTAAAGGTGGATCATTCTTATGAAGCAAGTCCCTGGAACTGGTTGATTCTCGGAAGACCCACCTCATTTTTCTATGCCTCACCAAAAACCTGTGGTGCCGATAATTGCGCTCAAGAAATCCTCGCCATGGGAACTCCGCCAATTTGGTGGGTCGGATTGATTGCAATACTTGTAACCATTGGCTATTTCATTTATCGCAGAGATAAATCTGCCGGCTTTATTCTCCTTGGACTGCTCTCTAACTATCTTCCTTGGCTACTATTTCCAGAGCGAACTACTTTTTACTTCTACGCCATTGCCTTTCAGCCATTTTTGATACTTGCAATTGCCTTTGCGACCAAAGAATTCCTCAAAGAATCAGAGAACCAACGACGTATCTGGGTGCTCTCTGGATTTTCCTTGTCGGCCCTAGTTTTTCTCTATTTTGCACCGCTTTATTTGGGTACGGTACTTACATATGATGCTTGGTATTCCAGAATGTGGTTTGCAAGTTGGATCTAATTACTGATTTGCAGCTCTGTTAATTCGCAATTGAGTTGCAGCTTCTTCGGCAAGAGATTGATCAAAAATCTCATCTGGTGAAGATTTCATGACTTCATGCAAGATTCGCTCTTGCTCTTCACTCCAAGCTCCTGGAATCGTTAGATCAATAATTCGACGAGGAGCTGCTTTAGATGAATTTAAATAACTTGGTGCTGGAACTTCGATTGGGCTCCAGGTGTTCTGTGTGCCGCGTTCAATAATTGTTATGCCATGTGAATCATTTTCAGATTTAGCAATTCTTTCAGAAAGTGGCGTCCAATGCTCTTCAGAGATATCAATCTTCGTCTGAGCAACTCTGCGAGAGCGCGTTATTAATTCTCGATATTTGTCTTCTCTTCGAGCCGGTGAGGTATTTACTACTCGAATCATTTCCTCTTTATTTGCTGAAATCTGATGACGTGCGTGAACCACAAAGAGTATGAACCCAGAGATTGGTAATAAAAGAATTGCTGGTGAGAGAAGTCCTACGATTGCAAAGATCGACATCAATAAAGTAATTGAAACAATTGAGGTAAATAAAATACGTCGAGTTACAACTTGACTTGCATGTCTGCGTTTGATCTCTTCAATTTCAAAAGTTGGACTTCCAGCAGTTCGTCCAACTACTTTCATAGTTAGTGCAAATTTTTCGATGGAGCGACCAGAGACTTCTTCATGGCTAGCAATCCAACGTGGGAGAAAATAGGCAATCCACATTCCGACGATGATTATGTAGATAAGACCCGAGCCCATGAAGCCTAACCTTAAATCCCGGATTCGGACTTTTCGGGTATTTCCTACCGTATTTTTGGATTCTCTTTTACAAAAACTATGTGGTCTCGCCAATCACCATCGATATGCAAATACCGGGGCCTTAGCCCTTCAAATACATAGCCAGCTTTTTCTGCCACTCGTTTTGATGCGCCATTCTCAGGTCGCAATGCGATTTCTATCCGATGAAGTTTTAACTCGTTAAATCCAAAATCAGTAACCGTATTAACTGCTCGGGTCGTAATGCCTTGGTTTGCCTGATCTTTATCAATCCAATAGCCAATATGTCCGCCGCGATAAGCCCCGTAATTGATGCCGCCCAGAGTGATCTGACCTATTAATTCACTGCCCTTCCAGATAGCAAATGAATAGATTCGACCGGCACGTCCTTCTCGTTTTTGAAAATTAACCATTTCGACAAATGTTGGAGGTTTGTTGCTCTCCGACATTAATGGTGAAGTTGCCTCCCAAGGATTTAACCAGTCCCGATTCTTGGCTCTTACTAAAAGCCAAGATTTGCGGTCGCGAATCCGTAAGGGACGTAGCGTCAATTCTTTATCAGTAAGAGTTATCGGCCACATTTGCTGATTACATCTAGTTGAAACGTCGCTCTAGAAGCAGTACATCTACTTCATCACCGGGTTTTGCGTTTACCATCTCTTCATTCATCACAATTAATCCAGTTGAATCAGAGAGTCCAACCAAGTCATCTTGATTTGTAAGCGCAGTAACGACGCGACGGTCTGGTTTCTCAGTCGCTAACGTGGCTCTAATGAAGGCATGTTTGCCTGATGTGCTAGAGACTTCATTGGTAAGTCTTGCCTTCGCAATAGGTCGATGAAGATCGATTAAGCCCATCATATTTCTAATCATAGGTCGAATAAATAACTCAGTAGAGATATATGCTGCAATTGGATCTCCTGGCAGGACAACTACTGGGGTTTTATCTGGGCCAATAGTTCCAAAAGCATGACGACCGCTGCCTTCAATTGTTGGTAATACATTCTTTACTTCACCAAGTTTTGCTATTACGCCAAAGATAAAATCAAAAGACTCATCATGACTCTCGCCGCAAATAACTACTAAATCTGCTCGAACTAATTGATCTTCGACAACATCCTTTAACGATTCTTCAGTCTCTGGAATGGTCGTAACTCTATATCCAACTGCGCCAGCCTCTTTAACTGCAGTTGTTAGTAGCCAGGAGTTTGTTTCATATTCTTCTTGTGAGCTTGCCAATTTCTTTCCTGGTTCGACTAAATCATCCCCGGCAGAGATAACAACCACTCGCGGCTGTGGCCGAGTCGGTAGATGATCCATGCCAAGCGATGCTGCTAATCCAATCTGAGTAGCGCGAATTCGCGAGCCTGCGCGAAGAACTATTCGATCACCGCTATAGATATCTTGCGCCAGTGTTGCGCCATGTGAATCAAGGAGTGGCATATCAAAAGCTGCCAGCGGCTTGGAGAGCGCAAGTAATTGCGCGGCTAGCTCGGCTACTCGAATCGAATCACTCACGCCGAAACCCTACTTTGAATCTAGGCTAATCCCGTGGATTACACGAAAGTAGAGTTGCGGAAAATTATTCGCGATTCCAGAGCAGCGCATTCTGCAAAGCCATTGTTGATTTCCGCTCTCCTAAATTCACAGGTTTTTCAAAATTCAGAAGTTATTGCCAGTTATTTTTCATATGGGAATGAACTTGATACTAAGGAGCTAAATTCTGCAATCCTTAACGCGGGAAAAGTTCTTCTCCTGCCAAAATTATCAATCGATAATTCTCTTATTTTCGTGAAATGGGATGGCAGTTCTAACGCACTTATTGAAAATAGGAAGATCTTTGAGCCTTTGGGCGATGCATTTCAAGGAGAGATTGACTTGATGATTCTTCCGGCTTTAGCCATCGATAGATCTGGAAACCGTTTGGGCCAAGGTGGTGGTTCCTATGATCGAACCAAATCGATGGCCGTAAAATTTCGGGTAGCAGCCATCAATGAGGATGAATTATTTGAAAAGATTCCATCTGAAAATCATGATCTTCCTGTTGATGCGGTACTTACGCCAAGCGGTTTAATTAATTTAAATTGAGGTTTCGCGCCATTACCAAACGTTGAATCTGGTTAGTTCCTTCATAGATTTGGGTTAATTTCGCATCACGCATCATTCGTTCGACTGGATGATCACTGACATATCCATATCCACCAAGTACCTGGACTGCATCAGTAGTTACCTTCATAGCCACATCAGTTGCAAAACATTTTGATGCGGCAGAGAAGAAGGTTAGATCTTTCTCGCCTCGCTCGCTTCGGGCAGCGGCTGCGTAAGTTAATTCGCGAGCAGCGGCAATCTCCATCGCCATATCTGCCAACATAAATTGCACTGCCTGAAAATCAAAGATTGCCTTGCCGAATTGCTTACGTTCTTTTGCATAGTTTGCTGCAACTTCGAAGGCGCCTTGCGCAATACCCAAGGCTTGGGCCGCAATTGTTATTCGAGTGTGATCAAGGGTTTGCATGGCAAGAGCAAAACCACCACCTACCTCGCTAATTCTTCGATCATCGCCAATCGCGACATTATCTAAATAGACCTCACGCGTTGGTGAACCTTTAAACCCCATTTTTTTCTCCGGAGATCCAAATGAAACTCCTGAATCGCTCTTCTCGACAATAAATGCAGTAATACCCTTTGCACCTTTTTCAGGATCGGTACTAGCCAGAACTGTGTAGAAATCTGAGATACCTGCATGAGATATCCATTTCTTACTTCCATTTATGACCCAACCATCACCATTTTTTACGGCACGAGTTTTCATTGATGCAGCATCTGAACCAGCTTCTGATTCAGATAGGCAGTAAGAAAATCCTCTTCCTTTTGCTAACTCAGTTAACCAGCGCTTCTTCTGTTCAACGTTTCCGCCAAGCATCAAGGGAACTGAACCAAGTTTGTTAACTGCTGGAATGAGTGATGATGAAGCACAGACACGTGCAATCTCTTCAATAATTATTACCACAGCTAGAGCATCTGCGCCTTCGCCGCCAAATTCTGTAGGTACATGAGCCGCAGCTAAGCCAGCGCTCTGTAACGCATCAGCCGCTTCTTGCGGAAAACGCGCATTGGCATCTACATCGTGGGCAAATGGTGCAATCTTCTTATCAGCTAACGCGCGGACAGTTTCACGAAGTGCCTCGTACTCTTCTGGCAACTTATACAACTGATCCATGCCCGCAATCCTACGATTACTTATCGCGATCTGCGAGTTGGCGCAGATAGTCGTTGTATTCAGCAAGATTCTTATCGGAATTCTTATCAGCGCGTTTTGCCTCCCGCGCATCAGTTCTAATCCATTGAATAAATGTGGCAATAAAGGCAATCAGAATCGGTATCTCGCCCATTGCCCATCCAAAGCTGGCACCAGCGCGTTGATCTGCAAGTAAGTCAGTTGCCCACGGTCTTGCTAATAATTCGTAATAACCGCCATCAATTAAAGTTCTAGATGACATTAACGCAACAGAGAAGAATGCATGAATACTCATTGCGGCAAGCAAAATAACCATCCGAACTAAGTGATGAGTCCGCCGTGGATTTGGATCAACGCTAACTATGACGAAGAAAAAGAGCAGGCCGGCGCCAATAAAGTGCAAATTCATTAGTAGATGACCGAAATGAGATGACATCAAATCACCGAATAGTGAAGTGAAATAGAGCGCAAAGAGCGAACCATCAAAGATTGCCAGAACAACAATTGGATGGGTCCAAATCATGGAAACTTTTGAATGCAAAATAGATATGAACCAACCTCGAATACCGCGCTCATCCGAATTTCTTCCCTGCGGTAATGTTCTTAATGCCAACGTGATCGGTGCGCTTAAAACAATAAAAATGGGCGCAATCATGCTCAGCACCATATGCGCAATCATGTGATACTGAAATGAAAATATTCCGTAGAGTCCAAGGCCGCCGCTTGTGCTGTAATCAAGAAGTGAAATTCCAAATGCAAATGCGAGGGTTCTTCCAATTGGCCATTTAACGCCGCGGCGCGACAGAAGTACGACTCCCTTTATATAAAGAGCTGTTGCGAATATAAGAATTCCAAGCATTAACGCATCTGCTTCATACTCAAATAAGAGTCTCTGCCAATTAGGTTCTGGTGGCATTGCTACTCCAACCAGCTCTCGAACTCGATTAAAACCTAATTCAGATTCAACAATGGGGGTAAATCTTGAAAGCATCGCTCCAATTCCAAGAACTACTGCAAGTAGAGAAACTTCAAATTGAATTAGTTTTGATTTAAAATTTCTTCGTAATCTTATGGCCAAGACTGCAACAAGACTCAATAATGCAATCTTTACAATTATCAGCAAACCGTAGGTTGTTAACCAAGCATCACTTAATCCCAAACGAAGCAGCGAACTTATTACTCCGGAAATCACGACAGTAACAACTGACCACTTTGCGATGGCTGAAATACGACTTAATGCAAATTTTTTAACTTCATTTTCCATAAAAAGAAGTGATGTAACTGCGCCCACCCAACAAGAAAGTGCAATTACGTGAATTATTAAAGAACCAATCGCCAATCCGTGGCTGCCTGCTTGACTGGAGTGGCTCTGAAAGATTGGTGCAATCAATCCTGACATAGAGAGCAAAAAGCCAAGAACTGCTCCACCAGTTTTCTTTACCGTATAAAGAAGAATTAAGAGTAATAGCGCAGCAATTACTTGAAACATCTGTAATTTACCGAGCGATGTTTGGGTTGCATAAGATCTAATGGTTGTTATATCCAAAATATCAAATATGTTTAACTCAAATAGATTTGCCAAGGTTGCCAATAAATTCCCGAAGGCAAAAATTACCCAAGCCAGAATAAATAAGGGAAGTATTCTGATTAGCCGACGAGAAGCTTGCGTTAGGTATCCCGCCTGCTCTGGAAAGAGAAAAGCCAAAGATAAAAATGCGCCGACCACTGATACGCCAGCAAGAGTATTTAGAAGATCAAAGAGCATTTCTTGCCTCAATTAGCAAAGCGCTTTCCATGAACCTAAGATTACGCTGTGCCTACCTACCAATATCAATGCGAAGCAGATCACGAATTTGAAGTCGTGCAATCCTTCTCTGATAAGCCCATCGAAAGTTGCCCTGAATGCGGGAAAAAGGTCAGGAAAATCTATTCAAACGTGGGAGTAGTCTTTAAAGGCTCTGGTTTTTACAAAACAGATTCTCAGAAAAAATCTACAAATACCGTGGAAACGAAATCAGAACCAAAGAAAGAGAGTAAATCTGATTAGTTTTCGTGATGCGGGGGCTTATCTCCCTTAATATCTTCATCACGCTTCGGATCTGGCTCCCTTTCAATTTCATCTTCAGTAATTGCCGGAATCAATTCGCTCACGATTTAAACAATGCTAACTGAATCCCAGCAAAGATTTCATTAAGGGATTTTTGATGTTCTCGCGCTGGAATTGCCGCTTGGGCAATTAAAGTAGCCAGGCCATGAACAGATGACCAAGCCAACATGGGTGCCAAAGCTTTTGTTCTTCGATCTAGAATTCCTGCGCTCTCAAGTTCCGTAACGCTCTCTTGTAAAACATGCCAAGCGCGATCATCTAAATCCATCGTTGCATCTTCTTCACATGGAATAAAAGCAATTTCAAATAATCGTGGGTGCTTCTTGGCATACTCCACATATCCCTGACCTATAGCTTCGAATCTTTCGATTGCAAACTTCTTCAAACTTGTGCTCTTTGGAACACGGTCGCGTTTGGCAATCATTAACTCTGCAATCTCACTTCGTATCTGTGCTGCCACATCTGCCCTAAGCTGCTCAAGATTTTCAAAATGGCGATATAGCGCAGCTGGAGAAACTCCAACTTTGGTAGAAACTTTTCGCAAACCAAGTGAATGTAATCCACCTGTGGCTACCAGATTCCGGGCAGCTAAGACCGCGGAATGGCGTAAATCACCATGATGGTAATCAGAGCCCTTGCGCGTAGGTGTTAACATTGTTTACATTATTGCTTAGTCAGATTCACCAGTCAAGGAAGGCAGATCAATGTTTGAAAAATTGGGCAACCTAATTACGCGCCGGAGCAAAGCAGTATTTCTGCTTTCAATACTTATTGTGCTCACATTCGGCACCTTGGGAACCCAAGTCTTCTCACGCTTTGACTCCGGTGGTTACTCAGATCCAAATAGCGATTCGGCAAAAGTATTTGATTATTTAGATAAAACCTTTGGCGTTAAAGATCCTGCCGTGGTCCTAACTCTGGAATCAAAGAATGGTTCAGTTGATGACGAAGCCACCATTGCAGCTGCAACCGCTCTTGAATCAAAGCTACGAAGTGAAGTAAGTGCCGAGAGCGTCATTTCATATTGGAGCGCTGGTTTCAATCCTGCATTTAAGAGCACCGATGGATCTGCCGCCTATCTCTTTGTCTATCTAAAGAGTGAAGACTTTACGGAGATTGATAAGTTGGGCGGTTATTACCAAGAAGAATATGAAGGCACTTTCCAGGATCAGCGAATTCGAGTTGCAGGTGGCGCCGTTTTTGCCAATTCGATTAATGGTCGCATTCAAGACGATCTAAAGATTTCTGAAGCGATATCTATCCCACTTACCTTTATCTTCTTAGTACTAGTCTTTGGCGCACTAGTTGCTTCCGCTATGCCACTTGTTATTGGTGTTACAGCAATTCTTGGAACTTTCTTCGGCCTTTACTTATTGACTCTGGTTACTGATGTCAGCATCTTTGCGCTAAATCTAACGACCGGCCTCGGCTTAGGTCTGGGAATTGATTACGCACTATTGATAGTAAATCGTTTCAGAGAAGAATTACATCGTGGCGTAGATCGAGTAAACGCAATAAAGAACACCATGAAGAGCGCAGGAAAGACCGTCTTCTATTCAGGTTTAACAGTTGTCGTAACTTTAGTTTCACTCACCTTCTTCCCCATGAACTTCCTAAAATCAATGGGTTATGCCGGTGCCATTGTTGTTGCACTTGCAGTAGTTGGTGCATTAATCCCGCTCCCTGCACTATTAATGATGCTTGGTGAAAAAGTTAATAAGGGCGTCGTGCGAAAGAATGCAATCACCCCAAAGAGTGATGGTGGTTGGGCAAAACTTGCGCGCTTTGTGATGCGCCGTCCGATTCCAGTTGTATTAGTTTCCCTGACATTACTTGGCCTAATGATTGCGCCGTTTTCTAACGCACAGTTCTCACAGGTTGATAGCCGCGTTCTGCCAAAGAGCGATCCGGCCTATCAAGCAACTGCATTTATTGAAGAGAAGTTTCCAGGTCAAGAGAGCAATCCAATTGAAATTATCTTTCCGCAAGGCGCCGGTAAAGAGTTTGCTGTTGCTGAATATGCGCGCAACTTAGGTGAAGTTCCTGGAATTATTCGAGTTGGCTCTCCAGAAGTTAAAGGAAATGCGGTTCGATTAATTGCAATTCATGAGATGGCGCCAAGAACTCCTGAGGCGCAAGATCTGATAAATCGAATTCGATTACTGGATTCTTCAACCGAAGTATTGGTCGGTGGCATTGCAGCTGATTACACAGATGCCCAGAATGGCATTTCAAAGACGCTACCTTGGGTATTTCTCTGGATCACTATTACAGTCTTGATTCTGCTCTTCTTATTTACCGGCTCAGTTCTCCTGCCGATAAAGGCAATCCTTCTTAACTTCCTCTCCCTCTCGGCGACTATCGGAGTCCTAACCTTGATCTTCATCGATGGTTATTTCACCTTCCTAGTTGGAGATTTCATCAACACCAAGACTTTGGATACCAGTTCGCTGGTTTTAGTTGCGATCGTAGCCTTCGGTCTGTCAATGGATTATGAACTCTTCTTACTCTCTCGAATCAAAGAAGAGCACGACTCTGGAAAATCAAATGAAGAATCAGTTGCGCTTGGATTACAAAAATCGGCCCGAATTATTACGGCAGCAGCCTTTATTCTGGCGATTGTCTTCGCTGCTTTCATTATTAGTGGTGTCACATCAATCAAGATGATGGGCTTTGGAATTGCATTTGCAATTCTCTTGGATGCAACGTTAGTACGTGCATTACTTGTACCGGCGCTAATGCGATTATTCGGAAATCTAAATTGGTGGGCACCAAACTTCTTGAAAAAGTTCCAGATAAATCACTAACTAATTCCCAGAAATTTTTAGTGTCCTTGGCCGGAGTTGAACCGGCGACCTACCGCTTAGGAGGCGGTTGCTCTATCCACTGAGCTACAAGGACTTAAAATTACATGTGAATTATCTAATGATAAGTGAGCGTAATCCAACGGGGAATTGCTTTAAATAAATCGTTAAGTTAAACTACGCATCGAATCTCGTTTGGAGTTGATTTTCACCATGAAAGCGCTAGTTATAGGTGCTGGTGGCGTCGGTAGAGCGATTCTTAATATTGCATCACGAAGGTCTTTCTTAACTTCCGTGGTGGTCGCTGATCGAACCCTGGCACGTGCACAAGAGGCTGTCCACAGGGTAAAAGATCCGCGGTTCTCTGCTGCTCAAGTAAATGCTGCAGAGCTGGAAG